>JAEZKW010000306.1 GCA_023415375.1 Bacillota bacterium | reverse complement strand
TGATTTATTCGTCATATTTCTGATAAATGGGCTCAAATCCATACTCAATGACATAGATTGCAATCGCCCCATAAATTAATAATAAAGGGAATACCAAACCGATACTGAGAATAAACATCAGCCCCATAAAAACAGTGAAAAATAAGGTTAAACTCATATTATCCACCGTTAATAAAAACGATTTTTTAATCACTTTTTTAAAAGTATTATCTAGGTATATCAAAGGATGGAAGTAAAAAGATGTTAAAGAAAATAAAAATAACATATAAGCCGATAACACACCTGCAATAATCAACAGCAAATTGGAATTTCTGAAAGCAATCACGATATTTAGGAGCAATATTACAATAAGAAAAGAATGTAACCAATGAATACTTGCTGATCGCCAATAATTCTTTTTAAAAATCTCCAGGAATTTTTTGAAACTCGGATAATCCGATTTACGAACTTGATATATGCCATACCAGGCAGTTGTAAGCGGCCCGGTTAAGAATCCGTTCCAAAAGGCAATAAACAGCGCACCCATCAAAAAAAATGCAAAACGGTCACCACTGGTAGAAAGTCCGTGGGCAGTTGCCAAACCGCCCCAAAGCCCGTATAACATAAACAATATGGGTAAAAAGCTCACACACCAAGTAAAGCTAATCAAAATCGAAAGCCCCATCGAGCTATAAACTTCAATAAAAGTTTTCTTCAAGGTATTACCGAATGTTGCAAAAAACGGTAACTTTCTCATTTTCAACACCTCTTCTTTAAATCTTTACATTTTTTCCGGCGCCGATACACCCAGTAAAGTCAAACCTCTTTGCAATACAAAACTCAAGCCTTTGGCCAATGCCAGCCGAGCCCGGGTCTGCCCAATATCATCACTGATAAAACGACGCTTATTGTAATATGAATGAAACATTGTGGCCAGTTCCAATAAATAGCCGGTTAAACGGTGAGGTTCCCGTTTGATAGCGGTTTCACTAATCAAATCCGGAAAATGAGCCGCTTTTTCCATGAGGCCCTTTTCCTCATCATCCCAATATTGAAGTAGCTCCGGCCCGAATGCCAAGTCCATTTGTTCGGAGCTAGCTTGCCTGAAAATACTGCAAATCCGAGCTAATGCATATTGAACATAAAAAACCGGGTTTTCATTACTTTGAGATTTCGCCAGCCCCATATCGAAATCGAGGTGACTGTCCGGACTACGCATCAAGAAAAACCAACGGGCCACATCATTACCGATCTCTTCCAGTAAATCACTCATGGTAATAAATTCGCCGCGCCGTTTAGACATCTTGAAGGGCTGGCCATCTTTTAAAAGATTAATCTGCTGGGCAATTAATACTTCGAACTGGGCCGGATCGAATCCCAAGGCCGCCATCGCCGCTTTCATTCTCGGAATATAACCATGATGGTCCGGTCCCCAAATATCAATCACCAGATTGAATCCGCGGTTGAATTTGTTGACATGATAGGCAATATCCGAAGTAAAGTAAGTGGTTCGGCCATCGGCAGTGGTTAATACCCGGTCTTTATCATCACCGTAGCCGGTGGTCCGCAGCCATAAAGCCCCGTCTTGATTAAAGGTCAATCCCTTTTCTTCAAGCTCTTTCATGATTTGGGTTACTGCGCCTTGCTCATGGAGACTGCGTTCGCTAAACCAACAATCATAATGGACTCCATAATTACCGAGATCCTCTTTCTGGGAAGCCAAAATTCTGGTATAGCCCAGGTCTTTAAAGATTTTGACCCGTTCCGGTTCAGAAAACTGCAGATAATAATCGCCTTTTTCCGCAATAAAATCCCGGGCGATATCGTAAATATATTCACCGCGGTACCCCTCTTCGGGAAATTCCACTGTTTGACCGAGCAATTCCCGATAGCGGGCATCTATCGAACGGCCTAAGGTCTCCACCTGTACACCGTAGTCATTCACATAGTATTCCCGCCATACCTTAGCGCCACAGGCTGACATCAAATTCCCCAGAGTATCGCCGAGAGCCGCAGCCCTGGCATTGACCACATTCATTGGACCCACCGGGTTGGCGCTGACAAATTCCAGTTGTACGTTGACTCCGGCTAAATCCGAATTGTTGCCATATTGGTCTTTTTCAGCAATAATAGCATCCAAAACCTCAGTCAGCCAGTTGTCACCCAGGTAAAAATTGATAAACCCCGGACCTGCTATCTCAAATTTAGCGATATAAGGATTTGGCTCCATATGGCTGATTATAATTTGGGCCGTTTCCCGGGGCGCTAACTTAACGGTCTTCGCCAAAATCAAAGCCATATTTGAGGCGAAATTACCGTGGTTCTTATCCTTGGGGACCTCCAGACTTACTGGGGGAAGGACTTCGAAAGCCAATTTCCCACAATCACGAGCCCTAAAGGCAGCCTGTTCCAAGGTATTTCTTAAACTTTCCTTGACTTTTCGAGTGATAATCTTTTCCATTCAAAACTCCTTCATGTACAATAAAACTGATTTTCTACCTGCTCATGAAGAAAGGCCACCGTGGTGACCTTTCGTTATGATGCTTTGCTTTCGCTTTTTGTTGATGATGAGGCCGTATCCGCTGATTTGGAGTCATCGGCTTTCTTAGAATCGGACTGGGCCGGGGACGTCGAAGTAGAGCTACTGGATTTATCCTTAGCCGCTTTCCCTTTATGGTCATTAGACCGATAGTCCGTTGTATAAAATCCGGAACCCTTAAAAATCACGTTATTGTTTAAGCTGATCAAACGCCGGACAGCCCCGCCGCATTGCGGGCATTCTGTCAGCACAGTGTTGATACTATGAAATTGCTCAAATGTGCCACATTTTGGACATTGGTATTCATATGTCGGCATGGCTGCACCTCCTTGATAAATATAAACAAGAATATCTTACGGGAAAGAAGGATAAATGTCAAGACAAGGTATGTGATCATCCGTTAAACCTTTTTGGCCAAAAATTTTATCAGAATTACCTCGATCCGGGGAATTAGGGCGGAGCAATTTCCGGATCGAGGTTAGATTACCCAATTTTCAGTCGTTGTCATATGGCAAAATAACCACAAACCTAGCAAAAGTAGGATAATCCAAAAAAAGATCCGACCTAAATAAGGATTTTTATCTTTAACCAGCATTTGTAATCCAAATAAAATAATCAGCGTCGGCCAATAATGCCGTGCTAATTCCAAATAGGCCGCTCCAAAATTATCCGGCAAAAGATTGCTATTTTTGAGCAGTAATAATACGCCTAATAAAATACAGAACAGAGCTATTGCGATTTTATTCATATTTCGAATTCCTCCCGCGCAATCGGATAAACAATTACTTCCGAACCTTTATAAATAAATAAAAAAATTTGCGGACCCCACAAGGGATTTTCTAAAGGAGCTGCCGCCACCGCCAGCGGGTTACAATCAAATTCTTCAAAAATCACTCGCCTTTGGATATCCCGGACCGTGAGCACTTCGAGTTCCGGGATATATTGTTGACGGTGATTCTGATTTTGCCAAAACCGGTATCCTTTGGAATGTAAATCCGGATTGGACTTACCAGCCCAAGCCGGCAACTCCACCACTCTCTCTGAACAAAGCAAATCGTATTTTAATAAGTTTTGTAAACATAAGCTTTCGAAACCGAGCGAAGTATAGAACTGTAACAAGTAGTCATATAAATCTTTGGTTTTATGAGAGACTTCATCGAAGCCCCGTTTTTTCCACCAAAATGCAAAATCCTCAAACAAACGAAAAGGGGTGGTAAATTGGGGTATTAAATAATCAAAACTCATCTTAAAACGTCCCGAATTATAATACCGTTCCAACAAATCCTCAATAACCTTCAGTTTTAAAAGTTCCTCATAAGATATCCAGCGACTGGCCATCACTTCATAGGGGGTTTCCTCCGTAAAAACATATCCAAAATCACTGGCTTTATTACGGAGACCCGAACCATGTAAAAGTTTTAGAAAGCCAAGTTGTAACCGGTTGGGTTTTAACAATAAATTATCATTAAAGGTTTTTTCAAAGCTTGAATAACCCTCACCCGGGAGTCCGGCGATTAAGTCAAGATGGATAAAAACATTTGTCGATTTCCGTAGTCTCCGTACATTATCTCCCAAACGGTCAAAATTCATCCGGCGTTCAATGAGTGCTAGAGTTTCCGGATTGGTACTTTGAACTCCGATTTCAAATTGAAAGAAACCAGGCGGAGCCTTTGCCAAGATTTCCAAAGATTCCTCATCGAGCAAATCGCCAACGATTTCAAAATGAAAATTGGTCCCGCAGGGGTGTTGCTCACGGGCGGCCAATAAAAACCGCCAAATTTCTTTTGCCCACGATGGATTACAATTGAATGAACGGTCCACGAATTTAACTTGGGCGATATCAGCCTCAATGAAAGCTAATAATTCGGCTTTTACCCTTTCCAGGGGGAAATATCGTACCCCGTGTTCGTTGGCAGAAAGACAATACTGACAGGAGAAGGGACACCCCCGAGTGGTTTCATAGTAAACCAATTTTTTTCGAAAAGGCGTCAAATCCTGAGGATACGGAAAAGGTATTACGCCTAGATCGGCAATATCTTCTCTTAAACGGTTTTGAATAATCCGCGTTCCCTTCCGAAATACCAGACCATCAATGGAACCCCAATCATTCGTTCCCGCAGAAAGCTCATCCAGCCATTCCTTGAATGTAAACTCGCCTTCACCCACTACAATGAAATCGACGGCCGGATATTTTTCCATAATCTCCCCGGGACTGGCCGAAACCTCACTGCCGCCTAAAATGATAACTGTCTCGGGTGATAAAGCTTTAAGCCTTTGGCAAAGAATTAGGGTTTGCCCGATATTCCAAATATTGCAGGAAAAAGCCACCACATCGGCATGTTCGGAATAAATCTCGCCATGAATCCAGGATAGCTCCTGATTAATGTTAAATTCCCGAAAGGAAAGCCCAGGATGGTCATAACGGTTAAATTGAAATAAATACCACAAGGCTAGTGAAGTATGGACAAACTTCGCATTGAGAGTTGTAAGCAAAATCTTCATGGTGTTATTATTTACCGTTTCCCTCAAAATTCCTGCCG
>JAEZKW010000296.1 GCA_023415375.1 Bacillota bacterium | reverse complement strand
TTTAAAAGATTTGAATTCCATACTCCCACCCCTATGATTCTATCTTTATGAAAACCAAAGGGTAATTTATGAGACACCGGGTCTTTTTTGAGTGGTGAATAAAAAAACAAGACAGCCATGAATCATAAAATGTTACTATGGCTGTGTTCCAGGTGTCCCTTATCATCATAAGTTATATTAGGGTTAAAACCCAAAATGGCTTCCATGTGAAAAGTCTTTACCTTGAGAGGGAGGAATTCGAATGCCGAAACATCATCCCCAGCATCATCATTGTAACTGCGTCACGAAGTGTGAGCATTGTAAGTGTCAAAGCGCGAGCGCTGAAGAGAGCTGGTTGGATTGTTTATGCGGGGGAAGCAATGGAACTTTTTTAATCTTCCTGTTACTGTTGATCATGACATTCAGTTTTACGGGTGCCGGGGGCATTTAAATCCCCTTAAGTAGCGAAATATCACTTATGATAAAAAGAAAAAGGCTGTCTGGAAGAAGCTAAAAAAAAAGAATAAGATCTACAATAATTTGCGGCTTCGCTCTTTGATAAAGCGCATCAGATTGGTAGATCTTAGTTAAGTTTCTTTTGGGACAGCCGGTTTTTTCTAGATTACGCTATCCGAATCAGATTATTTTCGATCACATATTGTTCAATCGCCTTGGTTTCTTTTTCGGTTAAATTATCAAATTTCAAACCATAATTAAATAAGTTATAAATCCCTTTTTGGCTGTGGACCACTGTAGCCTTGGGGGAAATCTTGCCGCATATTCCTGCCAGATAAAAACTAAGCGTTAATTTTTGACCGACTTCAAACTGATCCAATGATAACATGCCGACTCCCTCTCTAGTGAAGTTCTCGATATAACCACAGTCACTATGAGTTCGGCCGTCAATAAAAATCTCTGCTGCAATATGGGTATTGATACGGGACTCCCTACGACACTCTTGCGCTGAATCCATCACTTTCTTACCTCTCTTCTTCAATATTAGGTATGGCATGTATAACCATCTATAATAACTATCGACCGGTTACAAAAAAAATTTACACTTTTATATGCCCTTTGTAAATTTTTGCGTACTTTTGAAGTTTTAACCGACTATGAAGGCTAAGAAACCCAAATCTGGTGAAGTTCTGCGTCATCGTAAAAAAATGCTACTTCATTGCCGGATTGAGGCTTAATGATGCTTCCTCCAAAACCTTATGTAAAGTTTGCCAATCGGTTACTGGTTCAAAGCAGCGGTTAGAGGAGCAAAGATAACAGGTGGGTTTTCCGGATATCATGGGCCGATCCAAAAATAATTCCTTCGCCGAGTGAGAAGTTAGATCCTGATCGGTCTTATTGCGCCAGGCCACGATACGGTAAGGTATGTAGGAATGCCGCAAACGGCTTAAAATCTCCGGTATAGCCGTACCATCACTGATAAATGCGAACTCTTTGGTTCCTTGATAATACCGGTCCAATGCTCCGATTAACCCGGCATAGGCCCATATTTCTTGCTGCATCACTTCACTATAAGCTTTCAATATCCGCTCGGCCTCTTGGAATAAATCATTGCGCCCGGTAAATGCGTTAAGTCTCAGTAAATTCTCACAATGGACCGATACTCCGCTGGGAATCGCCTGATCCTCCCCTGATATTGGCCTGGTAAATAGGCTGTCGTTCTTAGCAGTCATATAGTAATGACCATTATTTCCCCCAAAATTCCGTACTGCCTTTTCGGTAAGTTCCAAACTTCGTTCCAACCAAACTCCGTCAAAATCGGCTTCATATAAATCCAAAAACGCCTCTGCCAGGAATGCATAATCATCCAGCATGGCCTCTACCTTAGCCCCGCCATTTTTATAAATCCGGGCGAGTCCACCCGGCGCGTTCACCGAATTCCAAATAAATTGTCCTGCCGCTTTAGCCGACTGATAATCCTCATTTCTCCCAAAGACTTGATAAGCATAAGCAAGCGCCCCGATCATCAAACCATTCCAGCTGGTAATGATCTTTTCATCTCGAAATGGTTTAACCCTGGATTCACGAACTTTGAAAAGCTGTTCTTTGGCATTATTGATTTTTTGCTTCAAATCGGGATTTTCCCTGACACGCTCCCGTGTCCCATCCCCTGATAATGATGGTTCCTCCAGTAGGTTCAGAATATTGGCCCCTTCAAAATTTCCTTTTTGGCTAAGTCCGAAATAATCAACGAATAACTTGGCCTGCTCCGCTCCTAAAATCTCTTTGATTTCCGATAACTTCCAGACGAAAAATTTTCCTTCTATATCTTCACTATCCGCATCCTGGGTCGCATAAAAACCGCCTTCGGGGGCAGTCATCTCCCGTCTGATATAATCGGCAGTTTGGTAAACAATCTCTTGAAACCCTTTATTATTGGTCACTTGATGGCCTATGGTATATATCTTTAATAGCTGAACATTGTCGTACAGCATTTTCTCAAAATGGGGAACCAGCCATTTCTCATCCGTCGAATAGCGGTGAAACCCGCCTCCCAGTTGATCGTAGATTCCCCCTTTAGCCATTTGCTTTAGGGTAAAGTTGACATGTTCCACCAAATCCGATTGTCGGTGCTCAACCCCCAGCCTTATAAAAAGCTGTAAAAGTGAAACATTGGGGAACTTAGGGGCTTTTCCGAATCCCCCGTGAATGGGATCGATCGCCCGGTAAAGCTGGGAAGCTGCTTTTAAAGGAAATTCTTTATCGGGAATTTCCCTGGTATTGACCGCCTCTTTGTATGATTGAAGGAAATGATGAAGTTCCCGGGAAGCTTCGGTGATACCGCCTCTTTGACTTTGCCACTTCTCATGGATAACTTGTAGTAGCTCCGGGAAACTCAGGCGCCCATACATCGGGGTGGGGGGA
>JAEZKW010000280.1 GCA_023415375.1 Bacillota bacterium | reverse complement strand
CGTCATGGCAAAAACCACCAAATTCCTCCCCACCGAATCAACTATCGGGCCAACCTTTGGGCTATGAAATCTCTTGGAGTTGAACAAATTATTGGCCCTTGCGCGGCGGGAAGTTTGCAGCCTCATATCAAACCTAGAGAATTTGTAATTGTTGATCAATTTGTAAACCGAACTTGGGGACGAAATGATAGTTTTGTTGAAGGGCCCAATGTTTTTCATCTTTCAGCGGCTGACCCCTACTGTGAAAAATTACGGCAAAGCGCCATCAGCCATGCAAAAAAAATTGGTGTCCCTACCCATGAACATGGAACAGTTGTTGTAATTCAAGGTCCCCGTTTCTCAACACGAGCTGAGAGTAGGGAATTTAGTAAAAATGGTTGGGAAGTCATTAATATGACCCAATATCCAGAAGGAATCCTGGCGAAGGAATTAGGGATCTGTTATGTGAATATTGCTTTAATTACTGACTATGATGCCGGTTTAGAAGGAAATGCCGATATCAAACCGGTTACTCATGAAGAGGTATTAAAGGTCTTTAATGGTAATAATGAAAAATTAAAAAAATTATTATTTTCGATGATCGAAGATTTACCGACTTCTCCGGAGTGTAACTGCCGAGAACAAGGTATAACAGGATTTCAACTATAATCATTAAAATCTTGACGAAATCGGCCGATAGCCGATTTTTTTTAAATAATCAATTCCACTGAAATGGGAATTGGCTGGACTCTCAGGATAATTTATTCTTTTCATTCTCTTACGCATCCTAGCAGAATCATGGCGGGAGACCTTTAGAAATTAAGTAGTAAGCGAGGATACTATGGCTAAAAAGCTTAAATTAAGCTATGTCTGTGAAAATTGTGGACATCAAGAACTGAAATGGGTTGGCAAATGCCCTGCCTGTAACGAATGGGGGACTTTGCAAGAAGAAGTTGAGAATCAAACCGGCGAGGAGCTCGCCCCACTCAGTAGTTTCCAGCAACCTCAGGTGCTGAACCAAGTTAAAGTGGATGCTTCCATCCGTACCAGTACTGGCATTCAGGAATTTGACCAGTTAATAGGTGGTGGAATCGTGGCAGGGTCCGTTTCGCTTTTAGTGGGAGATCCTGGGATTGGAAAGAGTACTTTAAGCTTAATTACGGCTGGTAATGTAGCCCATACCAGGATTGTATTATATGTAAGCGGTGAAGAATCCGCTGAACAAACAAAGATCAGGGCTGATCGTTTGGGAAATTTTCCTGATCATCTTTATGTCGTTTCAGAAACCAATTTAGATTTCATTGAGCAACATATTCAGGAATTACATCCAGGCTTAATCGTAGTGGACTCAATTCAGGCTGTTTTTTTGAGCCGTGTTCGCTCTACTCCCGGTTCACCATCCCAGATTAAAGAAAGTACTCTTTTTTTAACCAAGATTGCAAAGCAAACCAATATTCCGGTTATTTTAATCGGCCAAGTTACGAAGGAATCTGTTTTAGCAGGGCCTAGAGTTCTAGAACATTTAGTTGATACTGTAATTTATTTGGAAGGAGACCGTAACCACAGTTTAAGAGTGGCAAGGGTGGTCAAGAATAGATATGGTTCAACTGAAGAGGTTGCCCTATTTGAAATGACAGCCCGCGGATTTGAAGAAGTCAGTAATCCATCGGAGTACTTATTGGAAAATCGCAGCGAGTTGGTTCCCGGATCAACTATTGTGGGAACTGCCAGAGGTACCAGACCAATTTTCACTGAAATTCAGGCTTTGGTCACGGAGGCACCCGAAGGGATACCCCCTCGTCAAATTGCAATCGGGGTTGATCGTAACCGTTTATTGTTAGTGACTGCAGTTTTACAGCGTTGGATTGGCGAACGCTTAAGCAATAAAAACATATTTGTATCCATTGCTGGCGGCATTGAGTCGGATGATCCGGCTTTAGATTTGGGAATAGCTGCTTCTTTGCTTTCATCGATGCGTGGTCTGACATTCCATTCTAAGATATTTTGGGTAGGCGAATTAACCCTTTCCGGAGAAGTAAGGCCAACTCCCGAACTTCCGAGGTTGCTCACCGAGGGGGGGCGTTTGGGTTTTAATGAATGTGTTCTTTCAGGGAAAGCATTGAAGAAAAATAAGCCTGTTCCTGACATGAAATTATATGGTATTGATCACCTGCGAAGTATATTAAAATTATTACCGGACATCAGCAAGCAGGAATAATAGGGGTCGGTGGTAACAAGTGGCACAAGAGGAACAAAACAAACAATTAGACCAAGTATTAAAAATGGTAGCACCCGGGACAACTTTGTACGAGGGTTTGGAAAATATTCTTCGTGCAAAAACCGGAGCTTTAATTATGGTTTCAGACTCAGATGCTGTTATGAAGCTTGTAGATGGGGGCTTTCGAATTAATGCTGATTTGGAGCCGGCAAACCTCTATGAATTAGCAAAAATGGATGGTGCAATCGTCTTATCGTCGGATGCTAAAAGAATATTAGTAGCCAATGCTCATTTAACTCCGGACCATTTAATTCCGACCTCCGAAACTGGAACACGGCATCGCACTGCAGAAAGAATGGCTATTCAAACTGGTGAATTGGTCATTGCGATTTCACAACGACGGAATGTAATCACACTATACAAAGGTAATCAGCGCTATGTTATTCGTGATATTGGAACCATACTGGCAAAAGCCAATCAAGCATTGCAAACGCTTCAGAAGTATAAAAGTGTATTAGAGCAAGCGCTCTTAAATTTATCGGCTTTGGAGTTTGAAAATTTGGTTACTTTATCGGATGTATGCTCAGTTACCCAACGAGCTGAAATGGTCGAAAGGATTGCAGCAGAAATCCGTCAATACATCAATGAACTCGGTACAGAAGGCCGTTTGGTCAATATGCAACTTGAAGAGCTTATGGTTGATGTCGAAGATGAAGGATATTTAATTATTCGGGATTATAACAGAGATGATAATATGAAGGCTGAGGTTATTAAGACTGAAATTTCAACGTGGGACGATGATG
The DNA here is from genome assembly GCA_023415375.1 of Bacillota bacterium. Lineage (GTDB taxonomy): Bacteria > Bacillota > UBA4882 > UBA8346 > UBA8346 > UBA8346. The sequence goes on along the minus strand of JAEZKW010000280.1, from coordinate 6,153 downwards.
AATTGTTAGAATCAATTGCCCTCGCTAAGGTACTTGGTTATCCCAGTACAGTTACTCTTGATCTTTCTGTCACTTCACGGGGTTCCCGGATATTGCGAAAAATCCCTAGATTACCTTTTCCTGTGGTCGAAAATCTGGTCAAAGTGTTCGGCAATTTGCAAAGAATCTTAAACGCCTCTACCGATGAACTTGATGAAGTTGAAGGCATTGGTGAAGTAAGGGCTAGAACAATTAAAGATGGACTAAGGCGACTAAGGGAACAAATACTATTGGATCGACGTTTTTAAAATTAATATGAATTACAAACACATTTTATGGGGATTTGATTTAGAGAATCAAAATTAATGCCGTTATAACGTTAAAAATTATTGACATAAATTTTAAAACCTGTTAAAATAGTATACCTTGACATTAGCCGACCAGAGAGGTACAATAAAGATGTAATTTTTTTTGGGAGGAAAATGATGTTTAACATCGGTGATAAAGTAGTCTACCCAATGCATGGGGCTGGAGTTATTGAGGATATTGAGGAAAAAGAGATATCTGGTGAAAAACTACAGTATTATATTATAAAGTTACCGATGGGCGAAATGAAGGCAATGGTGCCGATGAATAAAGTCAAAGAAGTCGGATTGAGACAGGTTATTGAAGAAGATGATGTTTTAAAAGTCTTTGAAGTTTTAAAAGGTGAGTCTTCCAATATGCCTATGAATTGGAACCACCGTTACCGGGCAAATCTGGAGAAAATAAAGAGTGGAAGTATTTTTGAAGTGGCTGAAGTTGTCCGTAATTTATCAACCAGAGACCGACAAAAGGGACTCTCAACCGGAGAAAAGAAGATGCTAGAAAATGCTCGAAGAATTCTTTTAAGTGAATTGGTTTTAGCAAAAAATGTAGCTGAAAATAATATGGTGGAAATTCTGGAAGGGTATTTAAGTTAATCAGGTCAAAATACAACGGATTTTTTGAGGGGCTGTCTGGAAGTGTGGGGCAGCTCCTCGTTTTTTTTTATAAAGATTGAGGATAACCTTACCATTATTCGGCAATAATACTTAGAAAAGAAAGGTATGGAATTGCCGTCGGCAATAATACTTAGAAAAGAAAGGTATGGGATTGCTATCGGCAATAATACTTAGAAAAGGAGGTACAGGATTGCCGTCGGCAATAATATTAAAAAATGGGAGGTACAGGATTGCCGAAACGTAGGTGGATTTTACTATGGGCGGTTATTGGAATTTTATTTAGTTATACAATTATTCAATTCCTCTTTCATAACTTACAATGGCGAGGTATTCTTTTCTCACTGCTCATTGGAGTGACGCTCGGTTGGTTGTTTCAGAAGATGTTATTGGGTCATTTAATGGATGTTGTGAAAAAAATGAATGCTCAAGTCTTACTTATCCAAGGTCTAGGGTGCATATGCGGACTGCTAATCATCACATTAGCAACAATCGTAGCCAGGCCAGTTCTTGACTTTATGTCCATTAATGACCGTTTTATCATCATCTCATTATTTTCTTTGATACTCCTTGGCAGCATTGTATTTGTTATTTCACTGAAAATGAAGGAACTGAATTATCTTTTCTTTAATATCACCACCCAATCCGGTTTAAAAGTTAGTTCTAGTAAAAGCCAGTTTAAGATTTTAGATACCAGCGCTATCATTGACGGTCGAATCGCCGATTTATGCCAAACGGGTTTCCTAGAGGGAGTATTAATTATTCCTAATTTTGTATTAAACGAACTTCAGAAAATAGCTGATTCCCCCGATTCGTTACGTAGAAATCGGGGACGCCGCGGACTTGATCTCTTAAACAAAATTCAAAAGGAAAATCATGTTGCGATTCGTATTTTTGATCGGGATTATGAAGAACTTACCGAGGTAGATACCAAACTATTAAGACTAGCAAAGGAAATCGAAGCAAAAGTAGTCACCAATGATTTTAACCTCAATAAGGTAGCTGAATTATATGGGGTCCAAGTATTGAATATCAACGACTTATCCAATGCCATTAAGCCGGCAGTCCTTCCAGGCGAAGAAATGCTGGTGCGGATTTTGAGGGATGGTAAAGAATCCGGACAAGGCATCGGTTATCTGGAGGATGGAACCATGATTGTGGTCGAGGGCGGAAAAAGTTTTATGGGGATTGATTTAGAGGTTTTAGTCACCAGTGTCCTGCAAACTTCAGCGGGCAGAATGATTTTTGCGAAGCCAAAATATTTGGCAGTAAAAGAAAGTTCCTAAAAGGAGCTGTCTCAAAAAAAATTATCGATTGAGGTTTAAAATATAAACGTTTATTGATTCGATGGCACGAAATCGTATATTTCATTATTTTTGAGGTGCTTCTAAGCAGCCTCTTTTTTTTATGGAATTTTGCAGGATTGTTACCATCCAAGCTGGAATTTAAATAAAGGGTGAAAAAATGGAAAATTATCAAGCTGTCGCCATTATTCCAGCGGCAGGTACCGGTCAGCGAATGCATGCCGGAATCAATAAGATATGGTTGCAACTAGATGAGCAAATTATCTTGGAACATATAATCAAGGTTTTTTATGATCTTACCGCTATTAACCATATCGTACTGGCTGTTAACCCCGATGAATTGGAGAAAATGAATGGTTTTATTCAAAATCATCATGAACTGGATTCTGCTAAATTTTCTTTAGTAACAGGTGGGACACAGCGGCAAGATTCTGTTGGAAACTGTTTAGCTTTTTTAGAAACTTGGCCATGGCTGCAAAATCACAAATCATTGGTACTGGTTCATGATGCAGCTAGGGTCTTGATAACTCCCGAACTAATATGCCATGCTATTGATCAATGTTTGGTATACAATGCTGTAGGACTCGGGGTACCGGTAAAAGACACGATAAAAAAGATTGATGCTAAAGGTTTTGTGAGTCAAACCATTGACCGTTCAACTTTGTGGGCCATTCAGACGCCACAGGTATTTGATTTTAATTTACTTTGCGATTGTTATAAAAGAGTCTCAAAGCTAAATCTCAAATTCACGGATGATTGTTCCGTCGTAGAGTATTGCGGCCATCCGGTTAAACTGGTTGAAGGTTCTTATGAAAACTTTAAGATTACGACCCCGGAAGATCTGATAATGGCTGAAGCGATTCTCAGGAGGCGCAAGAATGCGAATCGGTCAAGGATTTGATGTTCATAGGCTTGTTCCAAACCGGCGCTTAATATTGGGCGGGGTTACTATACCCTATGAATTGGGATTATTGGGACATTCGGATGCCGACGTATTGATTCATGCCATCATGGATGCGTTATTGGGGGCCATTGGGGCGGGAGATATTGGACGGCATTTCCCGGATACCGATCCGGGCTTTAAAGATGCCGATAGCATTCAATTATTGCTCTCTGTTTTAAAAATGGTCGGGGAAGCCGGATATAAAATTGTAAATATTGATGCTACAATTGTTGCTCAAAAGCCGAAACTGGCGAGTTTCATTCCTTTGATGCAGCAAAATTTGGGTAAAGTCACCGGGGCTTCGGATGTTTCAACAGTGAATATTAAAGCTACCACAACTGAGGGTCTTGGATATACAGGCCTCGGCGAAGGGATTGCAGCCATGGCCGTCGTACTGCTCTCGGAAAAATAGCTTCAAGGATTTCATCAAAGTTTCTAAATCAGATAGGAGTAACAAAGGTGTCAAAAAGTAAATCAAAATTCCGGATGGGACTTGAAAAGCTTTTTTTTAGAACTATCCTTTTATTCATTCAAATGCTGCCGTTATCATGGAACCGTTGGGTTTGGAAAAAATTCTGTTTGCTAGCTTTTAGATTATTAAAATCAAGGCGGCTTTTAACGATTGAAAACATTCGCAATGCCAGGGAACGGGGCTTTTTAACCGGTACCGGTGATGATTATTTATTAGCCAAACAAACCTGGGGAAATTTAGGAATCATCGGAAGCGAGTTTTTGTATTATTCAACAAGAACTGCTACCCAATTGAAAAAGCTTGTTACTATCGAGGGGGAAGAAAATTTAAACAAAATTTTGGCCAAGCATAAAGGTGCCGTAATGGTAACAGGCCATCTCGGAAACTGGGAGCTTTTGGGAATGGCCTTATCGGTACATGGTTACCCTTTGTGCCCGTTGGTTAAAACTCAGGCAAATTCGGCGTTCGATGAAATCATTAATGAAAAACGTCATGCCATCGGGATGAAAACCATTCCCAATAAAGGCTTTTTACGACCGATTTTGGATGCCTTTAAAAGGAACGAAATTGTCCCTTTTTTAATCGACCAGGATGCCGGCAGTAATGGAGTTAAAGTAGAGTGTTTTGGCCGGGAGGCTTCTATTCCCCCCGGGGCGGCAGAATTTGCATTGAGGACCGGGACACCTGTCTTTTTCGGTTATATTTACCGTATGGGGAAAAATCGGTATGTAGGTGTAATATCGGAAGAAATTCAATTAATGAATTCAGGGGATTATAATAAGGACTTGCATGACAACATTGCGTTATTTATGAGTTTAATTCAAGATGCTGTACAAAAACATCCTACGGAATGGCTCTGGATGCATTCGTTGTGGCCTACGGATATCGAAATATAAGGAATGATAAAAATAACGAAGAAAAAAACGGAGGACTTTCATGTCAATTGACGATATTATGGATCAACACATTAAGACAATACAGGAAACGGCGAAAAACAATCGATTGGACATTGAGAGGTTCGCCGTCATGTGTTCAAAAGCTTTAAAAGAAGGACATGTGATTTATTTTGCTGGGAATGGTGGCAGTGCAGCAGACTCCCAACACCTTGCCGCTGAGCTTGTGGGACGTTTTCAAAAGGAAAGAAGGGGTTTGCCTTCGATTGCCTTAACCACAGATACTTCGATTTTAACAGCAATTGGTAATGATTATGGTTATGACCGGATATTTAGCCGCCAGGTTGAAGCATTGGTTAATCAAGGCGATGTAGTTGTTGGTATTTCGACTTCTGGAAACAGTCCTAATATTGTGGAAGCACTTCTAAAAGCTCATGATCTGGGAGCATTCACTATAGGAATGACCGGAGAGAACGGCGGTAAAATGGCCACAATATGCGACCTTTGCATAAAAGTTCCAGCCAAAGTAACTGCCAGGATTCAGGAGGCACATATCCTGATCGGACATGTTGTTTGTGAACTTATTGAAGAAGATTACTAAAGAGGACCGGGAAATGTTTAAACAGACTGAACAAGTTAATTCTTTTTTGGCGCAAAGTATGAATTATCAAAATAAAGTTTTGGTCATCGGTGATGTGCTATTGGATAAGTATTATTACGGTGAAGTCAAACGGATTTCACCAGAGGCCCCAGTCCCGGTGACGAAAGTCGCTGAAGAAAAAAACACCTTGGGTGGTGCCGCAAATGTGGCCCACAATTTAAGTAAACTTGGCATTCAGGTGTTGTTGGGAGGTATTAGTGGGCAAGATGCCAATAGGGAATGTCTATGTAATCTCCTTGATACTCAAAAAATAAATTATGATGGCTTCTTAGCGACCAGTCGGCCGACAATTACCAAAATCCGGGTCATCGGTTCTCATCAACAAATGCTGCGCCTGGATTTTGAAAACGACCATTCAATTGATACGACCATAGAAAATCAATTAAAAGAATGGATAGTAACATCACTCAGTAATGATATAAAAGGTGTGATTATTTCTGATTACGCTAAGGGCATTTGTACTCCGGAATTATGTCAATTTATCATTAAGGAAAGCCATCAAAGGCATATTCCGGTCTTGGTTGACCCAAAAGGAAATGAGTGGGAGAAATACCGGGGTGTTGATTATATTACTCCGAATTTAAAAGAATTAAGCGATGCTGTAGGTGTTTCTTTGGCGAATGAAGACAAGGCTGTTGAAGTCTGGGCAAAAAAGATCCAAGAAACATATGATATTGCCAATCTAATTGTGACTCGGTCCGAAAAAGGATTGAGCATGATCCGTTCTTCTGAGGTTATCCATATACCGACTCATGCTCGGGAGGTTTTTGATGTTTCCGGTGCCGGAGATACTGTGGTTTCGGCATTTATGGCTGCATTAGTTTCAGGTGTCAATCCTTTAGACGCGGTTAGGCTTGCAAATTTGGCTGCAGGGGTTGTAGTTGGGAAAGTTGGGACCTATGCGATTAATAAGTATGAATT
>JAEZKW010000273.1 GCA_023415375.1 Bacillota bacterium | reverse complement strand
CTGGTGGTCGGTCCGTAAATCACAATCAGGTCCCGCTCTGTGAGATCACCAGTAAAGATTTGCTCATTTTCGAGCATGATGAGAGTAGCTAGCGAAATGTTTAATTTCAGAGTACCGTCGCTACTTACCAAATATCGGTTGAAATGATCGACTTTCACATTTTGCCTTCGTCTCACTCTTGCCATTACAATGGCTTCAAGTTGTGGCGGGTAAATAAAAGGAGCCGGAGCGTTCGCATCATAAAACCCGGTCACCTCATCTCCGATCTCCATCATTTCATGGTTTACAAAATAAGTGGTTGGCAGTACGACGAAATTGATAATCCTACCCTCCCCATTTTCTACGGACATTAATAGATTGCATCCCGCTTTTCCAAAGGTTCCAATTTCCATACTTTCAATGTTAGTTATAATACCGGTAAAAGATTGAAAATTTGCCATGAATAGCCCTCCTTTGAATAAAGAGATATATGTTTTATGTATATGCTCGAAGTGGGGGAGGGGTGTGGGAAAAAAGCTGGGCTATAATAAAAAAAGGGGCTGTCTCAAAAGAATTTAATATAGAGATATACAATATAATATAAACGTCTATTTTGCGTATATCTCATTGATTTTAAAGTACTTTGAGACAGCTTCTTGATGAGCATTTTTAAATTGGCAATAAATGTATCGATCTAAGTCCATACTCATAACAGCAGGGACGACCAGTCCCAATCATATCTTCATTTTTGTTTCAGGTATATTTGATATCGTTTTAAATTGAGAACGGGCCTAAACTTTAATTTGTAATCCCTGAGACCTCCTGCACCAAGGTCACTGCCTACATTTATCAATTCAATTTTAGGATTAAGTTGATGAATCTCATGTGCAAATTCTACGGAAAGCAGCTCTGATAAACCCGGTATTCCGTCTTTATATTTCAGTAAACTGCCCCATGCCTGCCCTGTAGGTAATTCTCCGCCTGAAACCATTCCAATGATTTGATTTCCTTTTTGAACAATGAATATGATTTGATTTAATTCGTCACTGTGACGAACCATCTCCCGATAATAGGTTTTATCAAATATAGTGGCATATTTTTTCCCCGCGACATTGCTCCAATGTTTTCCGAGTTCCATGAGTTCGTTATAATCGCTTTTTTGATATTTTCGTACTTTAGCATCCGGATTTTCCCTGCGAAATTTATTGATTTTATTTCGAATCGTGCTAAAGTCCTTGCCAATAAGTGATACCAATTTCTTGACGTCCAAATGTCTCTCAATTCCCGTTAATGTCACAAGTTTAAAAAAATTATCAAACTCGGAACATTTTCGCAAAAACTCCAGTTGATTATGATTAATCATCCTGACCATTGTTCGGTTGTTCTCGTGATTATTCCAGTCATAACAATATTTCATACACTTGAGCATAACATTCATGAGCTTTTCGGGATTTCCTTCCCCAAAGGGCAGGCAAAATAAATATAATGAGTTTTTGTAGGAATGGCCAAAGGTTACTAGCATATCATCGATGACTTTCCATAATACTTTTCGCAAATGGGATTGGGATGAAGCCCAAAGATATGCAAAATTGGAAGACCATAGGTTCGCAGGATATTCCGTAACTTTAATAAACTCAGAATACATCTTGATATCGGCCAACTTTAGCTCATGAAAATTCCATTTTCCGAAATTTATATTGCTTGATGATTGATTATCCAAAATTCCATCTCCCAGCAATGCAAAATTCTCGGAAATTCGGGTTGGATTTAGTTGCTTTATTATTCTCCTTTAAAACCCGCCAAGAATTTCGCATATAATAACGGGCCTGTTTTCAATTTATAATACAACTGGACATCATGAACATCCAAGGCAATTCCCGGATCGGGGTCGCGATTGTTTATCTCGATGAGCCAAAGGTGCTCATGTATATCCAGCCCGATATCCAGCCCAAGGGTGCCGCAATTGATTTTGTATTCATCTAATTTGGAACAAACAGTTAATGCAAAAGCCGTGATTTTTTTCTTTAACTCCTCAATATGTTCTTCCGATGCCGAGAGGGCTTTCCTCAAAATATTTTCTACAGTAAAAGCAGCACCTCCGCTGGAAATATTACTCACAATACTATCTTTGACTCCGGACCGCCCGATGATAGTACGACATACCCATACACCCGATTGATTTTTTTGGACGACACAACGGAAATCAATTATTCTTCCTTTATACTGAAGCAGGTCGATGGCTTGTTGAATCAGGTATCTTTTGGGACGAAAGCGTTTTCCGATATATTCCTCAGCCTGGTTCAGCCCCTCATAGGTAACCTGACAGTTTATCTTGTTTTCACGATAATTAAAAATAAGCATTTTATCTTCCATACTTATCCGGACAATGCCACGGCCTTGCAATCCAAAAATCGGTTTAATATAAATTTGGGGAAACCTTTCGAGCATATCAAATACGTCCCCGGGTGAATGATATAACACGGTACAAGGTATATGCGGATTTATTTCAGGTTCTTTTGAAAACCATTGATACATTTCCCATTTGTTGAAAAAACGGCTATTGAATATTTTATCCCCGATTACCGACTTAAAGTGTCTTTTCCATTCCACCCCAAGCCCAATCGTACGGTATATCGATGAAGGATAGGGGAATATTCCTTTTTGCCAGCATTTTTTGACCGGGTTATAACAATATCCTTCTATGAGTCGGTTTTTTTTATCGACCTTATCTAGAGCAAATATTACAATAGCGCCATGTAATTTTGCATATTCTTTTACATAAATCAGCATTCTATTTAAACGGGAAGATCTCAGTCTGCGGCCTTTATTGCTTGTCAAGAGTCCAATAAAAGGACCGACAACGATCGCATCTTCAGTTCCATGGATCTCATAAACGGGATAATTGGGCAAATGTAATTCTTTTACGATATTTTCCGATAATAAGACATTTTCCTGGGATAGCCCAGGATTCATTTTGATTTTTACATCAAGTTTTTGATTGCCAAAGCTTATGGAGGTATATCTTCTCCTTCCAAGGTCAAGCGTTGCTGCTTTTTCCGGATGGATGGTTAGTTCAGAATTTTGGTCCATACTTATTTTGATAGAGATTACATTATTCATGTTAGTTCTCCTAAAAGCTATGTTAGCTAAGGCTTTTTTCAAATTCTGTGAGCGAAGCTGCGTAAAGCATCGGAGTATACCGTATACAATGGTAAGTATCAAGATCCATTTTCTTAAATCCTTTAAAGCTCGGGAATACATTTGCTTCAATAATCCACAAATTTTTATCCTTATCGATGGCAATATCCAAACCGAACTCGGCAAAATGCTCCCCAAAAGTATCCATATATAAACAGAAACTTTGACCGAGTTCATTGATTTGCTGCATTAGCGATTCCTTATTCGTGGGGAATGCCTGCTGTAGAGTTACATCCAGAGGCAAGGCATAACCGCCTCTTGAAATATTAGTCAAATAACCATTATTCGAGACTCTGCATTCGATCCCCGTGCATCCCCATTTTTGATCCGGCCTTTTTTGCATGACAACTCTGATATCAAACGGTGAATTGTTGACTTTGGACAATGGCAAATATTTTTGAATCAAATATTTATCAAATAAATCTTGATAAACGTCGAAGAAATTTTTTAAAAGCCAGTCATTATACAGTTCATAAACCATTGGGTTTTTACATCTAAAATCGATCACTCGATACTTGGTATCCATTTTTTCAATGATGCAGATCCCGCGACCTCTCGATAAATGAATTGGTTTTAGAATAATCTTATGGTGACAGTTAATGAAATTCTTTATCTGTTCAAATTCTAATGAATATTCGGTGGGAGGGAGGTGTTTCTTTAATTCGCTGTTTAACTTGAGAAAATCAAATAACTCATACTTCGTAAAGCGATAAGAATTAAAAAGCCTTCCGCCCGTATATTGAACTAACTGCCCGATGATCTCTGGATCGGTATGAAAGTCTCTTCGGTAAATGACTTCCGGAAGTGGGAAATACCCATATTCCCATGTATTAGTGACAATACTATAATAAAGACCATAAACAGTTTGTTTTCCCCAATCGATAAATTTGGGGGAAAATGCATAAATCAGTCCGCCAATTTCATGATATATGCCAAATCTGTCGGAGTATTTCATCATATGCATCGGATTGTAACGATCAGTAGCATTGCCGAGTAAGAGACCGATAACTGGTCCGAAGGCAATCCTGTTATCCGAGATCTTTACTTGATATGTCTGTGATTCCACAATAAGAAGTTCATCAATTAACTTGTCCGAGAGTTTTATTTGGCTCGGCTTATCGAAAGAATTTTCTAAGGTTAATTCGAGATCATCCCGATACTGAATACTTGCCTCGGATGATCTTCCCCCAAATACTATCCGGGTCGTCGGCCCAGATTCCTTTGCCAAGGAAGATGGCAAATAAATAATTTTACTATCAGAATGAAATGATTCTATTTTTGCCCACATTATCTCACGCTCTTTTAATAAAATTTTGAATTATTCTTCCGAAACATCATCTTCATTAAGATTTTTGATCTTTTGAACCAATTCTTCGATGTGCTGAAGATTGAATTGGGTCATCGTTTGAAGTTTGGTGATAGTTCCAATGATGCCATTAACAGACTCATTGATAGTGACAAACTCTTCCAGATTGATTGAAGTGTCTTTCGCTTGTTGGATGATATCGTTCTCAAAATTAAGAATGCTGGCAAGAGCCGCTTCTTCGATTGTAACTGCTTTAATAACATTTGCTACAGCTCGTTCCAGAATCGTAAGGGAATTCGAGATATTCAACCCAGATTGATTCATATTGTACCTCCGAGATTCCGTTATAAATTATCCCTGCTCCAAAAAGGGATCTTTTGTTTTCAAATCCTGGGATGACATCTTTATTTCGGCAGATTTTATGAATTTTTGACGATTAATTTATCCATTAAGTCCTTATATGATGCCAGCATTGAGGTCTTAACAAGAACAATGGAAGATCCATCCAAAGATTTTTTGAGAACTTCATAGGTTTCGTTAGAGTCCTTACAAAGATAGACATTTTCCGGGTTCATGCCTTTTTGTAATGCTCCCGAACTAATCCGGGCGGCTTCTTCACCAATTACGATCAGTTGGTCTATCCCAATATCGGCAACTTTCTCACCGGTTTGGTAGTGGTACTCCGCGCTTTTTTTTCCTAAAAGTGACATTTTACCGAGAACCGCAATGGTTTTTTTCTTTTGGGAAAGGGATTTGAGAAGCTTAAGCGCCGTCTCTACAGATGTAGGATTGGTAGACCATGTATCATCAATTATGGTGCTTCCGTTAATTCCTGCATTGAATTCAAAATGCCTTTCGACATTCTGAAATGATGCCAGTCTGGCTCCGGCCTCCTCGATTTCCAAACCGATGGTATGTGCGGCAGAAATTGCAGCAGTGGCGTTGTATACATTAAATTCACCATAACCGGGAACTGAGAAATCATAAATTCGCTCCTGGTATTGCAGGGTAAATTTTAAGGCTCCGTTTCCATATGCAATATTCGAAATTCTATAATGAGATTGACTTCCCATACCAAAGTAGATAATGTTTCCATTGAATTTATTTAAGTCAATCGTTTGAATATTTTGATCATCAGCATTGAGTATAAGCGTCCCTTTATAATCAAGGCCTTCCAAAAATTCGGCTTTTGCTTTTATATAAGCATCCAAAGTCCCAAATGCTTGCAAATGATCAATACCGATGTTGGTAATAATTCCCACCTGAGGTTTGAAATATTGGCAAGATGTTTTTAAATCGCCGGGAAAGGCAACACCCATTTCATAAACTGCCGCCTGAGTGCTCTCGTCGATATCTAATAAATAGCCTAAATGTCGAAATGAGGCATTGTAGCTTTTAAAGGTAGCGTTTACCTTGTAAGTCCCCGCTAAAATATGTTTAATCATTTCCTTGGTAGTCGTTTTCCCGCAGGTCCCGGTAACGCCGATGACCGGGATATCAAAGATGCTTCGATAAAATTCAATAAACTTCCAGTAAGCCTTTTCGAGATCCGCTACACGGATAATTGTAATATTCTCATTTAGACTAACAAAATTGGCAGGCTTATCGGTTACTATGGCATATGGCCAAATTTTCTGGCACATATCCGGATGATAATCTTTTCCGTGATGCAAGTCAAAAAGCAGTGTTCCTTGTTTGAGCCTTTTAGTTCCGATGACTATGTCATCAATTATCAAATTGTCCGTTCCCCGTACTATTTTTCCGTTCATTATTTCTGCAATAATCTTTAATGGTAATCGTTTCATTTGTCACACTCGCCGCATATTGATAATTTCGCAATATCCTATGCGATGAATATCATAAATGTTCAACCTGAAGTTGGCTGAATTTACTAAGAAGTTACTTTTAAGCCGGTCATTTATCGTAAATTACTTAAATCTTAAGCCAATTAGTATCTTAATTTGATTATAGTGTTGAATACATATTAGGGAAAAACATCCTAATCAAATACTGGATTCATTATGTAGATAACTTACACGTCAATTGCAGACAGGCCTAGATTATCCATTTTTTTCAATATAAAAAATCTTTGGTAGATAGTACGTACTTGTACATCCCCTTTTTCGTATAATGAAGCAAAAACATCAGGAGGTGAGCGGTATTTGAAACCTTCCAAGCTTAATTTCGAAAGTCAATTGCTCGAAATCCACGGCGAAATCACCAGTTTGAACGTAGAAGAAGACTTTCGACATATCATATTGGAAGATGTGGAGCTAGCAATCGAATGTTTTAGAGAAAAGAATATTTTGAGTGTACTCAACTGTTTGACAGCTCTCATCGGAAAATTGCAGACTCACGTGATTTTGGATCGTTGTCATTACTCAGTAATCGAAAATTTGTTGTTCAAGATTCATGGTTTACAACAGGCTTTGATTAAGCTTCCAGTATGTACCTACGGAGCTGTTGGACCTGTTGGTCCCCCGGGCCCAACCGGAGCTACAGGACCGACTGGGCCGTCTGGAACGACAAACATAACTACAGGTTCGCTTTCGTATTCCGATTTTCCACTTCAGAAGAAAGCTTCGGCCAAATCTGGCACCATTGACTATGCCTCACACACTGTAGTTTACAAGAATCCATATCGGAAAAGATGAATAATTGAAAGCAAACGAAGCTGTCTCAAAAGTAGTTTAAAATCAATGAGATATACAATATATGGTTCATTGAATAAACAAGCGTTTATATATTGTATATCTCTTGATAATTTCTTTTTTGAGACAGCCCCTCGACTATTACAATAGAAGCGTTTTATAAAAATGAGAGGACTATATAATCCTGGGGTGTTATTATATCAACAAAAGCATCACAAATCTGGAGGGTTATAATGCAGCTTTTTGTGGTGTTTGCAATCATGTCCATAGCCTTCACATCACCAACGTCACTTCATCTACCGGCCTCCGCGGGATCTCATCCACTTCTGATGCAGGATAGCCTACCGGTATCATGGCCACTGGACGTAGCCCGGGATCTAAACCGAGATTTTCTTGAACCTCTTCTTCATTAAAAGCTCCGACCCAACAACTTCCCAGGCCATAGCCGGTCGCGGTTAATAAAATATTTTCCACAGCTGCAGCCGTATCTTGTAAACAGTATAGATTGGCACCCCGTTCGCCATATTTAGCAGCTGAGCGGCCCGGTTCGGCACAGACCACAATGCATACCGGAGCCGAGCTAAGTGATTTTTGGCTGTACGCCGCCTGAGAAAGTTTTTCTTTTAACTCATCTTGTTTGACCACAACAAACTTCCAAGGTTCCAGATTTCCGGCGCTCGGGGCTAGATGCGCCGACTCAAGTAATCGTCCGATAGTAGCATCGGGAATATCGCGTTTTTCAAACTCCCTAATGCTGCGCCGCTCCTTAATAGCATCAATAACATCTTTCGTCATGATAAATCCTCCTTTACTATTTTCACTCGAAAAAGTTGTTCCATCGCCATAGTACCCAATATCCAACAAC
>JAEZKW010000259.1 GCA_023415375.1 Bacillota bacterium | reverse complement strand
TTTAAAATCAATTCAATCATTTTGCAGGATATTATAAAATAATACCGAATTGACTATTAATTTATTATTTTTTGGAGGTTAACATGTTTAGCTTAACAGTCAGACAACGAATAGCCGCCCTAGTATTGCTCGTTTTCTTGGCTGTCGGTGGTTTGTTGCTTTACATTAGTGGCAATAGGGGTATTACCCAAAGATATGAAGATGATGCCGCAATCAATTCAATTTATGTAGATTTCTGCGGTGCGGTGGTAAAACCTGGCGTACTTTGTCTTAAACCGGGTACCCGAAAGTTTGAGGCTCTCAAAAAAGCAGGCGGAGCTCTTCCCGAAGCCGATCTGGAACAGATCAATTTAGCCGAATTTGTAGAAGACGGTGAACGCATTTATTTACCGAAGAAAGGCGAAGTGTTGGAGACACCTGTTAAAAGACATAGCAAGGCTAAATTGAAAACTCCCAAACCCCAAGCTATCCGGAATGAAAAGAACCAAGCAAGGCTTCTATCACTAACAATGCAAATTCAATGGCCAATTGATGTCAACAGTGCAAATCAGGCACAACTGGATAGTGTTCCGGGAATTGGACCATTTCTTGCAGCCAAAATTATTGAGTATCGTAATAAAAACGGTAATTTTAAAAATTATGAAGATTTGGGAGCGGTATCTGGGATTGGCGCTAAAACACTGGCTAAACTTCGTCCTTATTTGTGCGTGAAATGAAAAGTATTGGCAATCTTCTAACCGTAATCGTCGGGATTTTAACTGGAGCATGGATTAATGTAAATCCGCTTTGGTGGCTACTCCTTTTTTTAGCCCTGGTTGCCGGGCTTATCATATTTGCCGTCTTAAAGCGGCAGAGGAGCGGCCTGCTGATACTGATAGCTATTTTTTGCTTGAGCGGTTTTTGGTATAGTATATTTCATCAGCGATATAATTTTGGGGTCCACATCAACCAAAATTATCACGAACAATGGGTAAGAGTAACGGGGGTCCAGATTCAACGGACTGAAGTTACACTTCATGGGGTTCGATTTTTATTACAGACAGGTTCCCCCGTAAACAAAAGTCCCTTTGGTAAGCTCATGGTATATTATCGTGGTAAACTATCAAGAGATACTTATGGTCGAAAGCTTCAAGTTTACGGCAAATTCAAAGTCAATTCCATTCCCCGCTCCAAATTCCCAAGTTACCTTGAGCAACAGGGTATCACCGGCAATTTATTCGCCGAAAACGACCAGGTTTTCGTAAAGGGTAGGGGCTTACCTCTTCCTTACCAATGGGCTGAACAAATCCGGGAAAAAATGATCCGCTCCGGGAAGAAAATTTTATCACCCATCAATTGCCGATTACTCCATGGAATGATTTTCAATGATAATTTAGCCTCCGAAGTTAGCGACCGAAAATTGGAAAATGAATTACGCCGCACCGGTACGATTCATCTGATGTCGGTTTCTGGGTTGCATGTGGGATTTTTAGTTATTGGTTTAACTTGGCTTTTTAGTTCCTTGAGGATTCCTAAAAAGCTACAAATCATTCCTTTGGTTTTTGGGGTCGGTTTTTATATGATGATGACTGGCATGGGGCCGCCAGTTCTGAGAGCCGGAATTATGATGGTAATCTACGCCGTTGGAAATCTTGTCGGCGCAAATACCAAGGATCAAGTGAATAGGTTGGCTTTGGCAGCCATATTGTTGCTATTTTGGGACCCCTACTATTTATTTCAAATCGGCTTTCAATTATCATTCATCGCCACCTTGGGAGTGGTCTGGCTTTATCCGGTGCTTAAGGAATACTTTCCAGTCCGGGGCCGGCTGACAAAACCTCTTTGGGATGCCGTGCTGGTTTCTATCAGTGCCCAAGTCATGGTAACTCCAATTATTATTCACTATTTTCAACAAATAGCCTGGTGTAGTCCGCTGGCTAATTTGTTATTCTTCCTACCTTCAGAAATCATTATCATGGGGGGACTTATTGGGGAAGGAACGGCTTTGCTGCTACCTGCGGTGGCACGCTGGATTTTAATTGCAGTCGACTGGAACTTGACTATAATCCGGTGGATTGCCCATCTCTTAGCCAGCCAAAGCTGGGCTGCTTCTTGGTCTCCTGATTGGCCTTGGCCGTGGATCATCGCCTATTATTTAGTTTTGATATTGATTTTAGATCTATCACAGCCCAATATTTTGACAAAAAAACGTCTGTTGAATGCCGCATGGATAACCCTAGGAATATTGGGTCTTGTTAATTTGATCGTTTGGACAGCCTTTTTCCAACTTCGGCAAGGCCGGTATTTGGAATTTACCATGATTGATGTCGGGCAAGGGGATGCTTTGTTTATCCGCACACCAGAGGGTGTGACCATGTTAATTGATGGCGGCGATGAAGGAAAAGGCATTTCCAGGGTTATCCCGTTTTTGCATTCAGTTGGGGTTGAAAGGCTGGATTTAGTGATTGCAACCCATGGACACCGGGACCATATATCGGGCCTCGCCGAAGTATTGGAAGAGGTTCCGGCCCAAAAATTGTTTTTACCCGCCAATACCAATACAACAGAGGCTCAACAATTTTTAAAACGGATAGAACCGGCCCATATATCATCTGAAAAAGTTTACTCCGGGGAAAAATTCAGGTTGGGAACAAATGTAGCCGGGTTGATTCTAAAAGTGCCTGCCATTGAAGAAAATGATTGTTCCCTGGTGGTTTTGTTGAAATATGGCAAAAACAGACTTCTTTTAACAGGAGATTTGAGTGAACAGGGCGAAAGTTTACTTTCCCGAAAGTATCCGGCTGTTTTACGGGCTTCGGTCTTAAAAGTAGGCCATCATGGCAGCAGTTATTCCAGTACTTTGGGCTTCATTACTCAAGTCAAACCGAAGGTTGGGGTTATTTCAGTAGGAGCCGGGAATCGCTTTGGACATCCGGCATCTAGTACCATCAGGCGGTTACATTCGTTGGGAACTCATATTTACCGGACTGACCAGCAAGGTCAAATAACGATCCGATTGTATGGAAAGGGATTTACAGTCACGACATATAAAAATTAAATTTTAATAGTTATGCATCTTATGGCAGAAAAAATAGAATTTTTAAGAAGGTGATCGTGTGACGCGGGTGGATTTTGTAAAGCAGGTCGCGGAAGACCGATTATTGCAGGCTTACTTGTTTTTAGGGGAAGAACGGTTATTTCATGAAGAATTATTGAAGTCGGTACTTAATAAAATATTGTCACCTGAGGATCAGCAATTTAACTATATGCGGATCGACGCCGGGGAAATAGCACCAAGTGAGCTGATCAGCAATTTGGAAACACCGCCTTTTTGGGGAGGCGCCCGCCTGATTTACCTGGATAATTTGGAAGATGGGGTTTCCGGCATCGAAGAAGCGGTATTAAAAGGTATCGGAAATATTGCTGATGGAGTTTTTTTCATCATATCTGCTAATAAACTAGACGGCCGTAAAAAGGTGCATCAGGAGATTCAAAAACGAATGAACGTGGTGGATTGCAATAAAATCTCCAAGACAGATTTGCCAGTTTGGACGAAACAGCGGGCCGAAAAAATGGGAATCAAACTAACCCCGGCGCAGATAGTCAAAATCGGGCAACGTCTAGGCCCGGACTTACTTCGAATTCGGACGGAATTGGAAAAAATCAAAACCTTTATGGGCGAGCG
>JAEZKW010000229.1 GCA_023415375.1 Bacillota bacterium | reverse complement strand
ATTTCCTTCTTAAACACTTTACTGAAGTACTTGGGTTCATACCCGACCAAGGCGGAAATCTCAGTAATGCTAAGTTGAGTCCCCTTTAATAGCTCACAGGCCTTCTTAATTCTGATTTCCGTCAGATAATCATTAAAACTTTTTCCGGTAATGATTTTAAAAATCCGGCAAAAATAATTCTCATTGATAAAATATTTCCGGGCAAGCGACTTTAAGGTGATATTCTCTGAAAAGTGCTCCTGAATAAACTTGACTGTTTCATTGATGGCATCTTCACCGGAGTAATTGATGCCACTGAAGTTATTGGGAGCATCTTTATGCAAAGGAAAAGAACCACCGCTGATTACGGATTCACCTTCAATTTGTGCTGTTATTTTATGAATAGCCGTGGCCAATTCAGTAGCATCAATCGGTTTTAAAAGATAATTTTTGACCCCAAGATTAATAGCTTTTTGAGCATAATCAAATTCCGCATAGCCACTGATGATAATGAAGAACGGATAATAATTTTTCTTATTGGCCTCCTCAATTAATTGCAGCCCGTCCAGTTCCGGCATTTTTATGTCGGTAATCACAATATCCGGGTTTAAACTTTCGATTTTTTCCAAAGCTTCAATCCCATCACCAGCTTCTTCCAAATGATCGACTTTGTACCCGCGCCAATCAATTTTATTTTTAATTCCTTGCCGGATCAGCGGTTCATCATCAACAATCAGGACTTGATAACCCATATGCGCTTCACTCCGCTTCCATTTTAGGAATGATTATCTTTACTGTCGTACCGGCATTGTAGGTACTAGCTATCACGATTCCAAATTCTTCACCGTAACAAGCCTTAATCCGATCGTTAACGTTCTTGAGTCCCACGTGGTACCTGCCCTGCGGCTCCTTTTTCCAGTAAAAGACGCTCCCGGATTGCAACTCCTGCTGTAGCGCTTCCAAGCTTTCGGTGGGGATGCCGCAGCCGTTATCCTCAACAATAATTACAATTTGTTGGTTTTGGGTCCTTGTTACGGTAATATTGACGTTCACAGGGCCGCGTTTACCTTCCAAGCCATGAACGATAGCATTCTCAACGATTGGTTGAATTAACAATTTCATTAATTTGCATTGTTTCAGAGCGGGTTCGATACTCACAGTATAATCAAGCCGATCAGCATAACGGGCCTTTTGGATTAATAGATACAATTGGATTTGCTCAATCTCACGTTCAACCGTTGATTCCTCTCCATTTTCAACATTGTAGCGAAAAATTTTACTTAAAGCGCAAGAAATTTCCGATATTTTTTGATTACCGTCGGCCAAAGCCAATCCATCAATCACAGCCAGGGTATTATAAAGAAAATGCGGATTGATTTGTGCTTGTAATGCGCGAAGCTCAGCTTCTTTCTTAACCAATTCCGCCTGAAATACCTTTTTCACCATTTCATTAATCTTACCCGCCATAACATCAAAGCTCCGGCCGAGCTCCCCAATCTCATCTTCGGAATGAATACCAACAGAGACTTCAAAATCTCCCTTGGCAACCGCCTTCATTTTTTCCTTTAAATGCCTGAGTGGATTGGTGATGCTAAAGGCTAAAAAATAAGAAATTAGAATGGTCAAAATCAAACTGAGGAGCACGATAAGAATTGTATAGGCTTTGATATTCGCAATATTCTTATTGATTTCAGCAATCGGAATCACATTGATGGTTTTCCAACCCGTATAAGGTGAAATATGATAAGAAAAAAGAACTTGTTGATGATTGCTCCTGCGAATCAAAAAATTGATATCTTCCGAAACGTTAGCGGTCTTGATAAAATTTTTGATGGTGTTTTCATTACAAATCTTGGTATTGGATGCATAAATCAGCTCATCGTCGGAATTTAGGATAAAGGTAGCGCATTGATACAGATCTTTTTGAGTATTCACGATGTTTTCCAAGGCCTTGGTCTTGCAATCGATCAATACATACCCGACAGTCTCATATGTCTCGGTATTCTTAATAACCTTCACCAGTGAGATAACCTTCTCACTGGTTGCTTCAATCACTTGATTCTGATAATGAGAAGGAAGAAAGCAGCTGTTTTTTTGTTGCAGCTGCTGATACCAGTGTTCCTTTTGAAAATCGTAACCCAGCTTAACACTTTTGGAATTCATGCTGAAATTACGGCCATCCGTGGCAAAAACCATAAAACCGGCTATATCGGGAACAAAGCCAATTGCGTTTTGGATAACCTGCTGGACTTTTTGATAATCACGAATATCATTCAAACTATTTTGGGCTGACCTGTGACACAGAATCGCCAAGACTTCCGGATCGGCATTCATGATTAATGCCAGGCGGCTCATTTGATCAACCAAAATATCCACGCTGTTGCCGATATGAATCAGAACCTGCGCGGAATATTTTTTAACTTCATCTTCCAAGGTTTGTGACGCTTTGCGATAAGAAAAAATGCCAATAATCAGCACGGGAAGGGCTAAAATTAATATGTAACTTAATAGCAGTTTGTTTTTCAGGGACTTGATATGAATACGCAATTGCAACTCCCCGCTTTGATTTTGGATTATTTAACCTTTCACAGCGCCGGCAGTGATTCCCTTGATGAAGTTTTTCTGCATTAACAAAAACAAAAGAACGATTGGAACCGTTTGAATAATCATGGCAGCCGCTAAGGCCGGCCAATTGGTCATATATTGATTTTTAAAATTTAAGAGACCAATCGACAAGGTTTTTAAATCAGGATTGGTGATATAAACGAGGGGAATCGTAAAATCCTTCCAGACGTTCATCCCCACAAAAATTGCAATGGTGGCGGTAGCCGTTTTACATAAAGGAAATACAATCCTCCAAAAGGTTCCAAAAGTACTGCAACCGTCGATCTGAGCCGCTTCCAACAATTGATCGGGAACGGATTTAAAGAAACCTGTGAAAATAAATATCGCAAAGGGTAAATTCAAAGCAACATAAGTCAAAATAATCCCCAAATAGTTATTAATCAGACAAAGGCTCTTTAAAATTTTAAATAGGGGAATCATAATCACTTGCACCGGGATGATAATCCCTGCTATAAAATAATTATAATACCATGCTCCGGTTTTTTTGCAAAGTTTTTCAATGGCAAAACCGGCAGTTGCACTAAGAATGATACAAATGATAATTGTAAAAACGGCGATACAAATTGTGTTAACGCCTAATTTGCTGATCTGACCTTCGTTCCAGGCTTCAATATAGTTTTGCCAATAAAATGTTTTCGAGACACTGTTTGGATTGGATAAAAAATCGTCATTACTTTTTGCTGCAATATTCATCATATAGCCGAGCGGATAAAGGGTAAGCAAAATAAAAATCCAAATAAAAAGATATTTTAAAATCCCCGCTTTTCTCTGATTTTTCATCCCTCTGCCTCCCTTGCTTTTAAGACTTTGACTTGGAGGAACGATATCAGACTGATTAAAATAAATAAAATCAAAGAAACGGCCGTTCCATAACCCATCCGGCTGCTGGTGAAACCAATGTTATAAACATAAGTTGCGATAATCTCTGTAGCGTTACCCGGTCCCCCTCCGGTCATCGCATAAACAATTTCAAAGGCCTTTAATGATCCAATAACCGAAAGAACAGTATTAATGGTAAATGCAGGGGCGATGCCAGGAAACTCTATAAAGCAAAACTTTTGCCAGGAATTGGCACCATCAATTTCTCCAGCCTCAATTAATTCATTGGACACATTTTGCAGGCCGGCTATATAAATCACCATCGAATAACCGATGTATTGCCAAATACTGGTGGCAATAATCGCATATAAGGCAAGTTTCGGATCACCCAGCCAGTCGAATGTTCTAAATTTCAGTGTTTGTAAAAGTGTGTTCAGACTGCCGTTAATCGGACTCAAAATGAAACTGAAGACCAAACCGATTACAATGGATGATAATAAACAAGGGATAAATAGAATCGCTGTGTAAAAAGAACGCCCTTTAACACCCCGTTCAATCAAAACCGCCAAGGCAAGCGAGATGATATGCTGAATCATTACGACCACAACCATGTAAATCAAAGAATTTTTTAGGGCAATGTAAAAAACCCGATCTTGAAACATTTCTAAAAAATTACGCAATCCGATGAAGTCAATTTGTTTGGTAATACCATTCCAATCCGTCAGACTATAATAAAAGCCTAGCAAAGCCGGACAAATCATAAATAGGGCCACGATTAAAAAAGCGGGAGCAATAAAGAGAAATTTGGTAATATTGGCTTCCGAGAACCATCTTTTGCCATTCATTCGATGCACCACCTATTGATAATCTAAATGGTGTGTAAAAAACCACACCATTTAGACTTTGATTGCGCCACGGGACACAAATTCCAAGAACTTAATTATTAATGTTATTTTCTTTCCCTGTTGGCTATCTCTTGAACTTTCTGCATCTCTGCCAGTTCTGGATCGACCGGGTTACCCATAGCGATATTTTGCAATGCTACAGTCAGTTGCTTTTCAATGGAAGCATCCACTGTCATATTAAACGGCCGTAAAATCTTGCTGCCGAAAACAGTTTTCGATACAACATCACCATAGGGAACAACTTTCCCGAAATTAAGCCCCTTAACCGGGAAAAGCACCCCATTGCCCCCTGCATAAACAGCGGCATTTTCCGGCTTGGTAAGCCAAGTAATAAATTTTTTGGCTTCTACAGGATGTTTGGTGTGGGCGGAAATGGCATACATGGCTCCAATATAAGTTCCCGGTAATACCCGTTGTTCTCCCGGGTTATTGGAGGGAAACGGAACGAATTCTAACTTAAAAGGTAATTTCTTTGCGTTGCCGTCTTTATCTTTCATAAACTCCGTAGCCCAACTTCCCATCGGCCACATGGCAGCTTTACCTTGTTCAAACACTTGATAGGCTTGTTCATAGGTTAGTCCCAATGAACCTTGAATTAAATAGCCTTTGGTATCAAAAAGAGCGGCCCATTTTTGAAATGCTGCCTTAACCTCAGGATCAGTCCATTTATGTTCCCCGGTCTTCATTTTTTGGTAATAGTCCGGTTTCTGGACCTGTAAAGCAAATAATGGGAACATGTCTTGTTGGATGGGCCAACCGTCCTTAACACCTTGTACAAAAGGAGCAATCCCTTTGGCCTTTAATTTAGCTGCAGCATCGGCCAATTCCACCGCATTACTTGGAATTTTGATGCCGTTTTTATCAAATAAATCGCGGTTGGTCCAAAGGCCAAGCGCAAACGCATTGGTGGGAACAGAGTAAACCTTTCCAACCCCGGAAAAATCCTTTAACTCAGCTACAGCACCGGGATAGTAATTTTTTAAGAATCCTTCCTTGGATAGATCCATATAAACGCCCTGCTTAATGTAATTCCGAAAATCAACTTCCTGGGCGCCCAAGATATCGGGAACTTCATCAGCAGCAATCCTGGTTTTAATGACTTGAATAAATTTGTCGACTGGAAATAACTCGAATTGAATTTTAATGCCAGGGTTATCTTTTTCGAATTTATCAATAACATTTTGGCCTAGCCTGTTCCAATGCATAATATGTAATGTCACAGGTTCCTTGGCATAACTAATCCCTAAAAGCATTCCAAACATCAGCAATAAAACCAGTAGTAAACTGCCTGACTTTTTCATGAACACTCACCTTTCCCTTTTACGAATTCAATTTTAAATGCGCGTACATGCAGAAACCTTTACTTACCGGCCGGTAAATAATTGTTACATTTTTATTATAGAAAAGCAAACAATTAATGAACATCCCCAAAACTTACCGATTAGGTGTACAAAATTGACTTTAT
>JAEZKW010000093.1 GCA_023415375.1 Bacillota bacterium | reverse complement strand
TATACCTGGCCTCTTTATTTATTAATCCCCATTGCCGGGCTATTGCAATTTTACTATTTTTCCGGGAAAAATAGAAGGCTATTAATTCCCATATTTATTTTAACAACTATCGCCGCCGCCTCAGCATTTTTTTCATTATTGGCATTTACATTTCATACTCGATTCACTTCAGTTATCATCGCTGTAATATTAATCTTGGCTGGCGTATGCATTTTGTTTAGAAAACATGATATCAAAAATAGTCAATCCTGAAAAGATTAGAAACCCTGAATAGAAAAATACTAGCGGAAATCTTGATACTCAATTACAACCGGCTAAAGCCGGTGGGTTATTGCGCCAACTATTGGTTGGCGAGCTGACTAAAAGTCGGCTAAAGAACCCGGGGATTCAAACCCGAAGGCAACAGTTAAGCTACAGCATTCGGCTAAAGTCGCGTAAACGCGCAGGGTTTGAATCCCGTAGTTGAGACAATTAGCCATGGATGTAACGATATCGTATATATCCGATTGCCAGGAGACTAAGGGGGTATATTATCCACCAACTAAACCCGGCTAAAAGGAATAGACAAGATATAGAGGCCAGGCCGGTTACTATCCACCGGCGAACCCTTGTCTCCGTTTTCCAATAAGCAAGGATGCTGAAAACATATAATACCAGCCAATTTTGATTGACCAACAAGACTAGCTTCGCTATTGGGATCTTTAGATAATAGGTCACCAAAATAACCAGAATATATACTCCTAATGAAGCGATCATGCTGTTTAGGGGGAGGTCGTTTTTAGAGAGGCGACCCAAAAAGCTTGGTAAAATACCGGTCCGTCCTGCCGAATAGTATAATCGGCTGGCCCCGAAAATCCAGGCGTTTGCATTGGCTGGAATCACCAGAATCATTATGAATAACTGAAAAATACGAACCGGCGACTTCGATACCAATGAAGCGAGGCCTGCCGCCCCTTTTACGGATACTCCCGAGTTTTGTGCACCAAGGCTGGTAATAGTGAGTCCAAAATACAAAACGATAACCACTAAGAAACTAAGCCAATAAACCCGGGGAATACTTTTTTCCGGTTTTTTGAATTCCTCTAAACTGAATGAAAGATTTTCCCAACCCATAAAAGCCCAAAATAGCAGGATAGCGACTTGCCATAAATCATGAAAATCAATCGGCCCCCTCAAAAATAGGGTCTGACGAAAAACAATAAATCCTTGATAAAAAAAACGGATATTCGCGCAGATTATGAGCACCATCATAGCTGCCAGGGCAATAAGCGAGGCCATATTAATGAGGTTGACAACTTTTACGCCCATTAAATTAATTGTGGTTGCAATGACTAAAATCATAACTGCCAGACCCCAAGCGAAGCCTTGAGGTACTCCGAACAATTTTTGTACATACGCCGCTCCAATCCACGCTATTGCCGGAATACCTAAAGTAAAGGTTCCACATAATACAGCTGAAACCGCATAAGCGCCCGAAGGTCCCAACGCTTCCTCGGCATATTTTGAAAGACCGGCCGCTGATGTATATGTCCTGCCCAATTTCGAAAAGATATAAATTAGAGGGATCATTGAGACAGTAATTAATAGCCAACCACCGGCCACGCTGTAGACATTACCGATTTCCAAAGTCATACCCGGCAAACCCAGCAGTCCTGATCCAATCACGGTACATACCGCCAAGGCAGTGCCTTTCCAAACACTAATTGTCTTCTTAAGCTCAGTCACTGAAGTTTCTCCCAGTCACCATACTCCATATAAACAATGGTTTTGTTCTTGACTTTCACGCCATATAGTTTTTCTACACCATAAAGGGATAAATCAATACCAGCCGATATACCGGCCGATGTTAAGATCCTACCATTATCGATAAATCTGCTCCGTCTGTTGATGATAGTTCGCGGCGCAATCTCTTGCAAATGAGGTATTACTTCATGATGGGTAGTGGACTCCAAGTTATCCAGCAAACCAAGTTTCCCCAGGATCCGAGCACCGGAACATACCGAAAAAGTTAATTGCGATGACTGATAATTCCGGTCTATCCACTCTAAAACAGCTGGCTTGTTCATTTCAAGCTTGGTACCGACTCCTCCGGGGATAACCAAAATATCGATAGCCGGATGATTATCAAAACTATAATCCGGTAAAACTTTTAGCCCGTTTACAGTTTTGATTTCCCTTCCATCCTGAGTAATCGTGAAAACCTTAAACAATTGATAGTCGTTTAATTCGGAGGTAACTGAAAAAACTTCATACGGCCCTGCTAAGTCCAACAATTCAATATCATCAAATAAAAAAATGCCTACATTAAGCACGATTGCCCTCCATAATCATTTTTTACTTAACCTGAACTCAATTACAACCGGCTGAAAGCCGGTGGGTTCTTTAGCCGACTGGAAGTTGGCAAAAGAACCGGGTATTCAAAACCGAAGGCAACAATTGAGCCTAAGGCTTCAGCATTTGGCTAAAGTCGCGTAAACGCGCAGGGTTTGAATCCCGTAGTTGAGACAATCATTCACAGATTTATGTACAAGCGTGGCAAAAATTTGAGTTATTAGCTTTTTGTAATACTTTTTGCAATGCTTTCTCTTCAATGTCCGGCCACAAGGTCCCCAGTAAACCCTTAATAAATATGTCTTTCAATATTTTTTCAGGATAAAGCGGGTGAATCTCAACCCAATCCACTACCTTGCTTTTACGATTCAAATCAGCATACAATACCCCCACCATTTTATCTCCCATCATCAAAACAAACAGCTTCCCTGTATTTTGACGGATTTCTTGCATGGTCCAAGGATTGCAATTGGCGTGTAAAATATCCCAAATTTTACTGACATCGTCCAGACCTGACTGACCAATGATAATCAACTTATCAACGTTTCTCAAAGACAGTTTACCTCCTTCATAAAATGGCCTTCAAAGAATTGGGTCATTCTCGTATTTCTTTATCAATAAAATTGTCTATTCAGTCAAAATCTCTATTATCTTTTTCTTGATTTCCAATCCAGAAAGAAAGTAATAGAATTTATTAAGAATAAACAATTTTTCACTAGATTATTTTCTGGTTTTATTGTACCATGGAGCTAGGAATATTCCAGACGATTGTTTCGATAATATCAATCGTTTTTTTCGATAGGTTGGGTGGATTCAATGGAATTGCAGCAATTAAAGACTTTCGCAACCATCGCTCAATTAAATAGTTTTACAAAAGCCGCGGAACTGCTTGATTATGCCCAGTCAAGTATTAGTGCTCAAATTCATTCCCTTGAAAACGAATTGGAAACCAAGCTTTTTGAACGATTGGGGAGAGAAGTGAGCCTGACTGAGGCAGGAAAAAGGTTATTAATTTATGCGGAACATATTCTAAAACTGGCGGATGAGGCTAAAGTATCGATCCTAGGAGACGTCTCCCCTCAAGGGACCCTTACCATTGGAGCCCCGGAATCCTTAAGCATTTTTAAGCTGCCTGCCTTATTACAGGCATACAAAGAACGATTTCCCAAAGTTAAGTTAGTTTTAAAACTAGGAAAGTGCTCTGATATTTATGATTGGGTACGAAAGAATACGGTGGATATAGGATTTTTATTAAGCCCTCCAATTTCAACCAACGATTTAATCATGAATAGGCTTTCACATGAAGCAATGACTTTAGTGGCCTGTAAAACCCATCCTTTAGCCGACAAGAGGTGTTGTAGGCCCGAAGATTTGGTTAATGAAGACCTGATTCAGATTGAAGAACCTGACTGTTGTTATAAGCTTATCTTCGAAGCGCAATTGACCGAAGCAGGCGTTAAACCAGGATCGGTTTTCGAATTTGGAAGTGTCGAAACAACCAAAAAGTGCGTTATCAGCGGTCTGGGCATTTCAGTGCTTCCCCAGTTCTCAGTTGAACAGGAAATTTCAATCGGGGAATTGAAAGATCTGAATTGGAACGGTCCGGATTTCAATATCTATACTCAAATGATTTATCACAAGGATAAATGGCTCTCCCCCACTTTATCTACCTTTATCCAATTGGCCGGTGAATTACTCTTTACAAAGTCCCCTACTCCCTAATTCGCCTCAGAATATAATTATCCCAACCGACCTATCTCCCATCATTACAATATTTCCCTGTGAAATAAATTAAGTTGCATCCTAACCTGGGATGCAACTTAATTCCTAAAAGGTGGATTGTTCGATTTAACTTACAATAAAGATATATCAATCATCATACTTTTTCATCCCATTTTCCCTCAAACGGTGTTGTTTAACATAAGACTTAATTTTGGCAACCTGGTCGGGAGTCAAGATCGCTTTCATCTGGGCAAACATCGCTCTTCGTTTCGTAATGAGTTGAATCCGCAAGCCAGTTATTTCTTTCGTTTTGTTATCTATAGCGGACTGACTTAACGGATCTGCCGCCCATAATTGACGAAGTTCTTTTTCTTTAACATGCAAATCATTTTTTAGTGATAGGGTGTCCTTTTCAAATTGCTGACGGATAGCCATGATTTTCTGTTGTTGTTCGAGGCTAAGATTGAGGCCATTAAAGTTTTCGCTAAAATAGTTGTTCGTTTCAAACCCGGACCTTGCCCACGCAGCGCATGAAAAGACTCCAATCAATAAAAGTAACGCCATTAAAATAAATATTATTTTTCTCATTTTTAACCTCCATTCATTCAAAATTTAACTGCTATTTAATTTTCATTCCACCTCCCTTTTTTTTCATAAAGGTTATTTTGAAATTCTAGACTAAGCTTAATACAAGTGGATGGAAGTATCATGAAAAACTTATGGAGATTTTGTAGAGATTTTCTTACCAAACTACCTTTCGATTCTAGAATCGTTTATACTTGTATCATCAAATATTAAATTGAATAACACCACGCGCATTTGCGTGCAAAAATCGGGGTGAGTTCGCCAATGTCGAAAATTTTAGTAATCGAAGATGAAATAAAGATTCAGCAAATTATCTGCGCTTATTTAGTTAAAGAGGGATTTGAAGTCATTACAGCATCAGATGGTGCCCGGGGACTCGAATCTTTTAGAACCGGACATCCCGATTTGATAATATTAGATTTAATGTTGCCGTTGCTCTCTGGTGAACAAATACTGACCACAGTAAGACAAACATCTGATATCCCGGTTATTATTCTTTCCGCTAAGAAAGCCGAAGAAGAACGAATATTTGGTCTCAATATCGGCGCTGATGATTACCTGATAAAGCCATTTAGCCCCCGTGAATTGGTAGCCCGGGTTAATGCCCATCTGCGGAGAACGAAATCCACTCCTCCTCCTGTGGTATCTTCATTTTCATATAATCAGCATTTACTACAAATCGATCTGGCAAAACACCAAGTTTATCTAAAGAATCTTCCGGTTAATTTAACTCCTACGGAATTTAAGTTACTCAAGCTTTTAAGCGATGCGCCGGGTCAAGTTTTCAGCCGCAGCCAACTGGTAGAACAGGTGCAAGGATATAATTATAACGGGTTCGATCGAACCATTGACAGTCACATTAAAAATTTACGCCAAAAAATTGAGCTCAATCCAGAAGCACCCAATTTTATTATTACGGTTTTCGGCTTAGGGTATAAATTTGGAGGTGAGCCGGATGTTCATGGTGAACCGGATGTTCACAAATCTGCCAATCCATAAAAAACTCACTGTTGTTATTTTAGGGATCTGTCTAGGCAGCATTTTGATTTTCGGTATTATTCTTAATTTATCTTTGGACCGTAACTTTCAAAATTATTTGAATCAAATGCAAATCAATCGTGAAAACCAAGTTGTAAGATCTTTAGCTGAGATATACGAAGAAAGCGGTGGTTGGGAAAGTCTTCCTTTTGAATTCATTTGGGGACAATCAACCTTTTTCGCTAACTTGCGTTACGTTACCGATCCCAACGGTGATGTGGTGCTGCTTTTTTACACTGGCAGACGTCCCCTTGAATCAACTTCATTTCATTCTTTACCAATCATTGTTCATAATCAACAAGTTGGGACTGCATTTTTTGGTAAGACGCCCTTTCAAAACCTTTTGTCCAGGCAGGACCGTTTATACCGAAAAACCATTTATGAATCGATTATCTGGTCGATTTTACTAACAGCCACTTTATCAATGATAGTTGCTAATATTTTCGCGAAAAAATTATCAGCGCCTATCACTGATATGAATACATTAGCCCGAAATATTTCAAATGGTAATCTCGAGACCCGGTTGAGTCATTT
Organism: Bacillota bacterium; assembly: GCA_023415375.1. Taxonomy (GTDB): domain Bacteria; phylum Bacillota; class UBA4882; order UBA8346; family UBA8346; genus UBA8346. The sequence goes on along the minus strand of JAEZKW010000093.1, from coordinate 23,664 downwards.
GGCAGAAGATGAAATCGGTGAGTTGGGCCAGAGTATTAATCAGTTGGCAGATAAGTTGGCCCACGTTGAAGATTTAAGAAAAAAAATGACCGCTGATGTAGCCCATGATCTTAGAACCCCTTTAGCAACTATCCACAGTCATCTGGAGGGGATGATCGATGAAGTGATTCCTGCATCGCCCGAGAATCTGGAATCATTATTGGAAGAAGTCGAGCGCTTGACCAATCTGGTCAACGATCTCCAGGAAATTTCCCTCGCCGATCGGTCGATTCAAAGATTGAAACTAGTGCCTATTGCCATGGATACCCTTATAAACGATGTCGCTAAAAAAATTACCCCCCTCTTTGCCCATAAAGGAGTTATTTTAGAATTAGGAAATATTGTACGGGTTAAAACCCTTTCTGATCGGGAAACCCTTACTAAAATCATGGATAACCTGTTATCCAATGCTCTAAAATATACTTCTACCGGCAAGAAAGTTCGGATTGAACTCCAAGAGGATCAGGAAAACATCATCATGAATATCATTGATCAAGGTATTGGAATCTCCGAAAAAGATCTGCCCTTCATATTTGAACGCTTTTACCGGACGGACCAATCCCGGAATCGCGAAAGCGGAGGTTTTGGGTTGGGGCTTACCATCGTCAAAGAACTCGTTGAAGCGATGGGCGGAAAAGTAACAGTTTCAAGCACAGTAGGTCAAGGAAGTATTTTTTCAGTCCATCTACCAAAAGTAAATAATATTTAGTCCAAAAAAACAAGAAAAGGAACGCATATAGCGCTCCTTTTCTTGTTACTTTTATTAATTCAATTCGATTCTGCGAACTCGATTTTGGACTGGTTCTTTTTTCGGCAGGACGACTTTTAGGACTCCGTCTTTAAACTCGGCCTTGATTTCATCCTCATTAACATCATCAACAATAAAGCTTCGGGAAACCTCTCCCATATAACGCTCTTTACGGATATAATTATCGCTGTTCTCCTGGGCAACATCATCCTTCTTAGCGCTAATGGTCAAACGGTTGTCCGCCATCTCCAGTTGAATCGCTTCCTTATTAAATCCTGGCAAATCGGCTTCAATTACATATTCCTTGTCATTTTCGGTGATGTCGGTTTTAAATGAGCCAAATTTTGCAGGAATCAAATCTTCTCCGAAAAAGTCATCCCAAAAACTTCGATCGAGTGCATTGATTCTGAAAGGTACTAGGCTGAACATTATGAACACCTCCAATGTTTGTTTGTTCTTTATTGACCTTTTCTGATATCATAATACCCGATTTAGGCCTATAAGCCAAATTTGAATTTGGCCTTTTTAGAATGAAGGGCTTTTGATTTGCTTTACTGCCATAAAATACATTGTCCCACCCAATTGTTTCTCAGCCTCTTTTCTTTACACTCACGCTTACGAGGTCATTGGTCAAGAAAGGTCAAATTATTATATTGTTATTTTTTGGATAATTATCTTGACAATGGAAATTTATTGGATGATAATAATTTTAACTTCACATATATTTGTTAAGACTTTAACCGGCTCGTTTAAAGGCTATTCATTCCCCATATGTACTATTCATGTCAAAAAATTAAAAAATATCTATATAATGCTTTGAACTCTATTTTTACCTAACCCCCATCCCCTTCCCTCCTATGTTATGGTTATCATTAGGGACAGGGAAGGGGTGCCTTGGTAAATTGACTTGTTTCTTATGCTGCAAATCTTGCATTGTACAAAATCATTTCACATTCCGTTGACTTTGCTTTTAGTCAATAAATTTTACTCTAATACCCCTTCCCTGTCCCAGATTATGAGTAACAAAATGAGGGAAGGGGACAGGGGTTAGGTGAATTGTTTGAATATTTTAATTTCAAATTGACCTATAGGTAATGAATAGATTTAAAGGAGGCAACCAATGTTACCATTCTTGATCCAACCGCGAAAAGTCAGTTTGCCAATAGCAATAACTTTGTTAATAATGTTATACTCAATCACTATTATTGTACCTATTTACGGCGATTCAAACTCTATTTTTAAACCCTATTCAAAGACTGTACTTGATAACGGCTTAAAAGTAATCATCAAAGAAGTCCATTCTTCTCCTATTGTAGCAGTCGATATTCAGGTGGCAACCGGAGCAAAAAATGAATCCGCAGCAAACGCCGGTATTTCTCACTTCCTGGAACACATGTTGTTTAAAGGAACCCAGCGCCGGAAAGTCGGCGAAATGGCCAGGGAGATTACATCCGTAGGCGGAAATTTAAATGGATCAACATCATTTAATACCACTCATTATTATGTAACTGTACCTAGTCAATATATTGACCGGGCTCTCGACGTGGAAGCCGACGCCATCATGAACTCCTCCTTTGACCCCGAGGAGATTGAAAGAGAAAGGCTTGTAGTCCTCGAAGAAATAAGAATCAGCAAAGATAACAACCAAAATCTCATGAATCAATTGGCATACCAAAAAATATTTCCAGGCACGCCTTATGCCAATAGCGTTCTAGGGACAGCTGATAGTTTGAAAAATATTAACCGGGATACTTTTTTAGCCTATTTCCATAAATATTATGTACCTAATAATATGGCCATTGCAGTGGTGGGCGATATCAACTCCGATAAGGTCCTAACTAAAATCAAACAACTTTTTAAAGACTTCAAACCGGATAAAATACAACCCGCCCCATCGTTTGAAATATCTAAGCTAAAAGAAATCACCCGCTATGAAATTCAAAGAGATGTTCACCAGACCTATATGTTCTTTGGGTTTCCTGTCCCGAAATTGAATCCCCAGGATGGCGCAACTTTGGGTGTATTAGGAGTGTTACTGGGAAGCTGTGAAAATTCGCGGCTATATAAGTTATATGCAAAAAAATTAATCCATAATATACGGGCTGATTATTATGATTTAAGGGATGCCGGATTAATCTATATCTATGTTGAAACAGAAAATAACGCTTCGGTTCTTGAAAGTAAAATCCAGTCCATTATAAAAAATATACTTAATAGGGGAATTACCGATGAAGAGTTGGCAATCGCGAAAACTATTTTGCAGGCCAGATATACCTTTGGCGCCGAGAATAATTATTTGTTGGCTAATATTATCAGTTACTCAGAGGTCACGGGCTCTGCTTCGGATGCCGTCGACTTTGAGCAAAGTATAAGTAAAGTTACTAAAGAGGATGTTATGCGGATGGCCAAGGAATATCTCAATCCAAAGGGATACGTTCTAGTAACCTTGAAAGCCCAGGAGGGAAAATAGGATGGAAAATAATTTGCAATGGAAAAAAGGAAATGGGATTAAATTATGCTTACTTTTTCTTGCTTGCATTTTAATAATTTCTATTCCCGGTTACGCTCAAGATACTTCGGGCAGCGTGGCGAGTCCAAGTGAATTTTCTCTTACTTCAAATGTGATTAAAAAAGTCTATGACAATGGATTGACTCTCATCATAAAACCCAACTATGACAACGAAATTGTAGCGGTAAATATATTTACCAGAATGGGTACCCTATATGAACTCCCAAACCAAAAAGGGATATCCGGCTTAATGCAAAGAGGTGTACTCTATGGTGGAACGCCTCATCGAAGCTATGATGAAAGTAAGCGTGAAATGGAATCAGCAGGCGCCTCTTGGTATGCCGAATCATACACTGATTTTGGTAAGGCGTGGCTAAAAGTTACCAAACCGGGCTTGAACAAAGCATTGGATGTTTTTTTGGATATATTTCAAAACCCAAACTTTTCGAATTTTGAAGTAGCTGCTGGAAAAAAAGATTTCATTCAGAGGATTAATGCCTTTGAAGATCAATACGGTAATACAGCATTCCTGGCCTTTAGTACCGGATTTTACGGCGGCCATCCCTATAGTTGGTTAACAAACGGCAGCATTGAGACTGTTAATTCAATTAAACGTGAAGATTTAGTAAATTGGTACCAAAAAATTTATATTCCTAACAACATCGTTATTTCTGTAGTTGGCAATGTTAACCCTGAACAAATTATCGAAAAATTTAAAGGTACTTTTGGCAACAACAAAGGCGCCGAATTGCCGAAACCCTCATCAGTTCCAATACCAACACTCCAAAAAGACATTGTCTGTTTTCGCCCAAAGAATATTCAGGGGGCGATTATGTTTATCGGTTACCCGGCTCCAAGCTATCTGGATGATGATAAACCGGTAATGGATATACTTAATTTAATATTAGGCGGTGGCAATATGGATACCCGTCTTTTTAGAGAGCTAAGAGGTAAACAAGGGCTTTGTTATTATGTGAGTTCTTTTTATCAGACAATGGTTGGGCCCTCAGCAATTATTGCCGTTACAGGAACCTCGCCGGCTAATTACCCGGTTGCCCGTGACGGAATTGTAGCTGAATTTAAAAAATTAATAGATGAGCCTGTATCTATGCAGGAACTTCAGGCCGCTAAAAAATACTTCCTTGGCAATTTTATAATGTCCCATGAGACCAGTGACTCTAAAGCACAAGCTCTGGCTCTGTTCGAGCTGTACGGATACGGATACAAGTATGCCGATCGATACCTTGAGCTCATCAATAAAGTTACCGCCGAAGATATTCAACGGGTAGCCAGGAGATATTTTACTCATTACGTTTTAGGACTGGCAGCTCCAGAGGGCACTTTAAACCCTTAATCGGGCAAACAAGTGAGAATCGACTGTTATTTAAAGAAGAACTTACGAAGTAAGGAGTTGAATTTCATCTGAATTTATGATACAAAAATGATTGATGGAACAAGAAAAAGTTAACTGCTTTAAGTGCGAACACTTCTATATTACCTGGGATAGCCGTTTTCCCAACGGCTGTAAAGCCTTTGGGTTTAAAGGTAAACAACTGCCTTCAGTAGTAGTCCGGCAATCGGACGGTCAGGCCTGTTTAGCCTTTGCGCCCAAAAAAGGAAAAAATTCATCCTGACGGTCATGCCTTTACTACAATTAGGCACAAAATGGAACAAAAAGAAAATACAAGCTGCCCTATTCCTACGGGGGAATCTTGTCTGGCTTTGCAGGCTTTAGCTATAAGGCTTCGTAGTTTAAATAAAACTAATTGGCCTGCAAGACCAACCGTTTCCCTTTTAGGGTAAAGGTAAATAGACCCATTTGAAATTTAAATTGAGATTTTCATCCTAACTGCCATGCCGGGGTTCGGCACAAAGTACAATGAAAAAAATTCTTTTGCTAATAGCCAATAGCCAATAGCCTTTTCATTCTTCATCAACTAAATTGATGGCCATGGCGACTTCGTCACAATTGGGGAATTTAGGGCAGTCGATGCATTCCTTCCAAATTTTATGGGGCATCTCATCTTTGCTCACTTCTGTAAAACCGCATTTTTTAAAAAATTCAACCTGATACGTAAGGGCAAATACCTTATGAATCTCCAGTTCAACAGCTTCCTTCACCAATCTGTCAATTAACTGCCCGCCAATACCGCGGCGTTGAAATTCCGCCTTGATCGCTAAAGCCCGGATCTCCGCCAAATCTTCCCAAATGACATGTAAAGCCCCCATCCCTACCAAATTTCCTTCGTCCTCAATAATTGTAAATTCCCTTAAAGCCTCATATAAAGTGTTCCGGGAACGGGGCAGCATATAACCTTTTGTTGCAAAGTCATTAATTAACTGATGAAGATTCTCCACATCCGACATTTTGGCTTTTCGAAATGAAATCATAGTACAGCCTACTTTCATGAATAATTATACATTTGGTTATGGTTAATTCAATACTCTATGTAATAAATATACCATTAAACCTGTTTTTATGAAAGGTTTTTTATTGGTTGTATCAAATAAGAGTAATAAATCTTCAAAAAACCCAAGCCGCATGGGGCTCATGGTGACAAAAGAGTATTTTCATTTCAGCCCTCTTTTTCTAATGGTGTTTCTTTCGCTCGGCTTCCATTTATTCCTTTTTTAAAATAGCAGGAAAACGGGGGATCGAGTTAGAAAGTGAATTAATATGAGAACACAAAATAGTGGTTCATCGTAAAATAAAATGAAGTATTTTGGTTAGCGATCTTTAGCATGGGATTAAATCACATTGAATAATATGTATTATGCCAAGACAATTCAAACTAAGACGCGCGTTGCGCGAGCGCGCGCGCGAAATTGCGAGGTTGCCATGAATCGCAAAATAATCAGTAATTGGGCTAAAAAAAATTTTCTTTTCTGGTTTATTGAAAATTATCATTTGCAATCTACCTATCCAGAGCAGATTCTTTTGGGGCTTGCCGAAAACGAATCCCTACTTTCCCAAGTCCATATTGTACTTGATGGTTCTTATTTACGGCCGCTTCTGGTTGTATCCACCGATTCAACTGGAATGCCTCCAGTTTTACTGAAAACCTTCGATAGCACAGTAACTGATTGTTCAATGATCCTTTCCCGTTTGCCATTATTGGCAGAATCCCCCATTTATTTAACGCTTTATTTTCCTGATCGAGCCTCTTGTCAATCTCATCAAGCCGTCGTTGAAGAAGATCCCATTTCCCTAGACTCAACTAGAGCTCAACAAATACTCATTGACTTTGAGCTTTCATTGTGGAGCGCAACCTTTCAGCGGGAAATCGAAAGAGCTGAGTTATTAAACCAAATTGATAAAGCTCTGGACGAAAAAAATAAACGTAAGTTTCAACGTTTGGTTAAAAAATTAAATAGTTTATGATAACGAAAGGTGGGGCTTTTTCGGTCCCTCTATCAGATTAGCCATTATTCGTTATAATCTTTTTAACAGCTGTTGCAATTCCATCCTAAAATAAAGTAAAATAGGAATTCAATTTATAATTGTAATTCCTATTTTTTTATGTCCTAGTGATACTCCTTCTAAAATTAAAATCATTCATATTACTACAAGACCATTTCTATCGTTCCCACAATATTTTCTATTTTCAGGAGATCCAGACGAACCCAATTCGACTTTGTTTAATGTTTTTTTAGGACGAATTCGGGTATTACCCAGAAAATCGAATTGAGCCTCTCGATCTCAAAAGAACTCTATAAATAAAAAATGAATAAAGATAATGAATCCGGGGCTGTCCCAAAGAAATTTTATCGATAAAAATATACAATATTTAAACGTTTAGTTATTCAAGAAGCTATATATTGTCTGTTTTATTGATTTTAAACTACTTTCTAGACAGCCTCGGAATAAAAATTTCATCCACAACATAGGATTTAATATAATATTGAAGTCTATCCTGATGAATCACTTTGGGAGAAGGTTTCTTCTTTTAAAAATAGCATTGTAGCTGGGAAAATAGTAAGTAAAAAATACATAAAAACAGCCCCTTAATTTAAAAAACGAGCTAAATAGGTAAAAATCGTTAACTTGATCACTTTATAAAAGCCAAAAAACTTTCTTTTTTCGACACAATATATATATTTCTCAGGCATCTTCTGTCGATTTGTGCAATTTTTAGAAAATAAAACTTGTTTTAATATTTTTGAAGGAATTGATGGATATATGGAGAATCAATATTATTAGGAAATAAAAGGAGGGGTTTTCGTGAGTTTTATTAAATATCAAAAGGAACGGGCAAAAAAAGGTATTTCTTCTAAGACCATTGGAATCAACCGTAAAGGGCGTTTTGCGTTTTACAAACCAGTGGTAGAGAAACACCTGCAAAATATTGATTATGTGGAATTATATTTTGATCCTGATACCAGAAAAGTCGGTATTTTACCCTTAAACGAGCCAACAGCCGATTGTTTTAAGATTCAAGGTCGGACAACGAAGATGATTGTTGCTAAAAAATTCTTAAATCGTTTTCAAATTCCGGTCGAAGACCGACGTTATGATTTCAATTCCGAAAACGGCATGCTCATTGTTCAGTTATAAAAAAAGAAGTAAGAAATCGGATATTTGTTAAGATCCATTTCTTACTTCATAGTTTTTACTATTCATAATTATTTGAACAAGTCTTTTATATCTGACTCGAAAATTAACTTTTTGTTCCTTCTTTAATGAGTCTCTCACCAATCTTCCAAATATCGCCCGCTCCCATCGTAATCACCAGATCACCCGGCTTCACATTTTGACAAAGGTGTTCAAAAATCCTTTCAAAACTGCCGAAATACCGTACATCGTGGTGATGTTTTTGAGCGGCAGCAGCCAAGTCTTTGCTGGAAATATCGCCGGGATCGATTTCCCTGGCTGGATAAATATCGGCCAAGACACAGATATCGGCATCTCCAAATGAGCTGGCAAATTCAGGAAGTAAGTATTTGGTCCTACTGAATAAATGAGGCTGGAAGACGCACCAAATACGGCCCTTAAAAAATTGTCGGGCAGCTGCTAAAGTGGTCCGTACTGCACTGGGATGATGTGCGTAATCATCAACAATCAGCACTCCCTGGTAATCCCCTTTCACTTCAAAACGACGCCGGACTCCAGTAAATCCCGATAATGTCTTTAATGCCGAGTGAACATCCACCCCTAATTCGGCGGCTAAAGCTATGGCTCCGGTAGCATTTTGCAGATTATGACGTCCCGGCACCTTCAAAGAGAGTTCGCCTTGGCTCTTCCCGTGATAATAAAGTTCAGCTGCAACTCCAATCGGAGCAGCCGAATGGATATTTTTAATTTGCCAATCAAAATGTTCCTGATAGCCAAAAGAGATATACTTCCCGGAGAATGATTTTCCAAGCCGAAAAGCATTCGGATCATCACCCCAACTTACCAAAACTCCATCCGGGGGTAGCAAATTGACAAAATCCGTAAAAGTTTTAATGACATCATCCAGAGTCGGAAAACAGTCGGGATGATCCCAGTCAATGTTGGTAATCAACTCAAACGTCGGTTTTAAATTTAAAAATGAGCGTTTAAACTCGCATGCCTCAACGACCATATAAGGCGTCTTACCGGTACGATGGTTTCCTTGAAACTGACTCAATTCACCACCTATCAAAACTGTAGGATCGAGTCCGCCTTCTACCAGGATTAAAGATGTCATTGCTGAGGTTGTGGTTTTTCCATGTGTCCCCGCAATTGCAACACCTTTCCCAATATCAGCCATTAGTTTTCCTAATAGCTCGGCACCCTCGATTAACGGAATACCTAAACGTTTGGCTTCTAATACTTCAGGATTATCTAAACCGACAGCATTGGTATAAACTACCAAATCTGCGCCATGTATATTCACGGCATTATGGCCGTAAGAAATATCAATTCCTTTCTGTGCCATGTTTCTGATTACTCTCGACTCCTGGGAGTCAGAACCGGTAATTTTACAACCCCGATCAAAATATAACTTTGCCAAACCACTCAGTCTGGCGCCGCCAATCCCCACAAAATGGAGATGCTTCATAGGTAAATTGCGCTCCCCTCAAAATTTAGTACCCATCAATTATAACACATTTATTCTAAAATTCATCGATCAATATCCTCTAATATGAATATTTACAAATCCAGATTCAATTAGTCTCTCTAATTGTTAATTTTTCCCACAATGCCTTATCCAATTCATACTTTTTTCCCGCCTTTGGGCATTCGAAGAACGAAGAATTTATCGATTCTCCTCAATCTCAGCGAATTGACTGTAAATCCCTGCTTATTTTAAAAAAGTGGGATCATAATAATGAGGGGTTGACCGTTCATGAATCTCTAGAGCTCGACCGGGATTAAGGAGGGTCACGCTCCAAGGGGGTGAATGTTTGAGTCGTCGCGGCAGCATTGTTTCCGACCGGGTTAAATACGAAATCGCTCAAGAATTAGGATTTGCGGATCGCATCCAGGTTGATAAAGGCAACTACGACTATGGTAATATCACCACCCGAGAAGCTGGGTTAATTGTACGCGGACTGATTCAAAAAGCCGAAGAACTATTATCCCGGCAAGGTTAGGTAACTAACCAAAAAGAGGCTGTCTAAAAGTATTTCTTTTTTTACCTTTTAGCACAGCCTTTTTCACACTTTTCATCGCTTATGCATACATTATATTAAACTAGAGTTCAAAGAAAAGAACATTGAAATGAAAACAATGAACTGATCTTTGAATTTTGGACCAAGTTTGAAATCTTATCCGCCGGTTCATTGTGCCACTTCGGGCACAGAATGATAATGGCAACTCCGCTGCTTAACCCGAAACTGACCCAAGTAAAGGGCAATGTAGTCTTACAATTTAACACTCCAACACTACCGGCACTTTAGCCGGTATTTTTTTGACTCTATTTTCAAACGCTCCGTTTGACTCACCTGAAATGTCGGTTTATACCACGACTCCAAAATCTCAAACGACACAATTCGGAAAGACATTTCCCATGATTAAAATTCGCATACGATATGGCGAAAAGCTGTTTGTTTAGGACTTACTTTGCTTTTTTTGGCAAGAATGGTATTGATTTAAACCTCTGTTTTGCAGGTGTTCTAACGATTTGAAAAGAAATTTACTCTCAAGACCTGGGACTTAATAACTGTTATTCAATTTCAATTTTTTTCGTTAACAAAGGACTTCCAACTGTTTTCCAGATTGTTAAGGAGCCTCTAGCCGCCATTTCCAATTCATAATACGCGCCGCGCGCAATATTCAATACCATCTTGGAGGTTATTATGGGGAAATTTGGGATAATCGTTTTATGCCTTGGCTTAACAATTTTTACGCTCGCCTATCCCGCAACCGGTCAACCCAGCTTATCGATTACAGACCGTAAAATTAATGAGCTCTCGAATCGGGTGGCATCGTTAGATTCAACCTGGGGCCGTTTTCAAATTGGCGGTGGGTTTGAACTGGATACAACTACAAACGTCAATGAATCTGCCACAGCAATAACAGCTCCTGATTTCGAGCAACAATTAAACATCGCTTTAGATGCCTTTATCGATCCAACTTTGCAGTTATCTTTAAAAATATCACAATTAGGGGGATGGGGCTTAAAATATCAAAGCGCAAATTCCAATGCTTCCCCTATGACTCTTCCCTTTCAAGTTGATCAAGCATTCCTAAAATTATCCAATCCGAGCAGTATTGATTATTTGGGCCGCTTTCAGTTTTCATTGGGACCCCTTGGAATGATATCCGATTTTTACACCAATCCGGTAGAAGGAATCGCATTACAAAAAGATTTTCAAAAGTTTCACGTTATAGGGATTTATTCCCGCGTTAACACAGAGTATCAAACAGGTACCGACCAAATTACCAATACTGAAGATTATATCGCTGCCAGAATCGGTTGGTCGGGACAAGATACGGTAACCGGAATCAACATTGTACCCGGTTTAAGCGGTGAGACCGATTATAGTATCGACTTTTCAAAAAGTAACTCTAACAGCAAATTCACTACTGAACTTGGTTGGTATTCCTTTGAATCGGAAAAATTCCCTGATTATAAAGTATCTAGTACTCCTGGAATCCTTGTCAGTTACGCTAAACAATTCAACCCAAAAGACCTTTTTCAAGTCAAAGCTGGATATCTGGGACCCAAATTTATGCCGCTTTATTCCTCTTTGGCTCATTCTTCCGGGGAAAAAAGAGAATGGTTTATTCCCAATTCCCAAGGGATTGAATTCTACTGGGTTCACGGAATGAAAAAGGGATATTCTTTAGTAAACCGTTTCATTGCGTTGACTCCTGTTACCAACTACCAGCAGTCAGACTTCAATTACCGTTGGAAAAGTTCCCTGGTTAAGCATTTTTCACCGGTTAATCAGTTGGAAGCTGGAATTGATTTAAAGTCTTATCCTAATGACGTTTATCGTCAACTTTTTGTCGATTGGGTCATCCAATTTTAAAAAGGAACTTGAGGATTGCATGACCAAAATATTATTATGCCAGATTCTAATTCTTCACCTACCGATGAATACCGGTCTTATCCGATTTAATTTTTGGTGCCGATTAAAACCAGAATGATTCCTAAGCAAATAATAATCATCTTAGGCCAGGAAACTTTGACAGCAATCGCAATCACACCGAGTACGCTAACTAAAAGAAAAACTAAAGGACCGATTAAGCCCAAAAATGCATTCATTCGGAGGGCGTTTTCTACTCGTCCTCCCTTTAAAAATAAGATGGCCACAATAATTTCGAGTAAGCCGGAAATTACTCGAACAGCTGCCATGCTGCTTAATGTCACTTGATCCATGACACCACTCCTTTTATAGATATATTAATTGTAAATTTCATAAGCCTAAATAGTCCCCCAACAGACTTTGTAAGGACAATCGGAAGGATGAAAATTACTTTAAGGTTAAGATATTCGATTCGAAGTAACAGTTTCTTTACCACGAAGGCCACACGAAGATTCAAGGCTTCGCTTTATTTTTTCTTCGTGAACTTCGTGTCTTGGTGGTAAAATTTGTGTTTTCGACTTAGTTGTACCTAAATATTTTCTATGCAATCCCCCACCCACGGTAAATACAGCTATAAAACTGGCTGACAACTTGCCAGCTTGTGCGTAAAATTCTGCTAAATGAGGCGAGTGAAAGATATTCGGCAGACCCTGGATAACTGGCCTACTTACTTCTTTCCTAGTCCTAATAAATTCAAAATGATGGCTGTCACCCCCGCGGCTGCCAATGGTCCTACCGGAATCCCTTTTAATAAAGAAACTCCAATAATAGTCCCCACAACAAGACCAATGACAATCTCCGGCCTTACTTGCAGTAACACCATTCCTTGCCCACATAAATATGCCGCCGCCACCCCCCCAACAACGGCGGATATTCCCTGAACACTCTGAAAAGTCTTCCAAATATCCTCCACTTTTACTTTATCAAGAGCAAAAGGGGTAAGAACTGCGACTAATAAAAATAACAACCCAATATCGACTGCCCGACGTTCCAATAAAAATAGTATTGTTCTTAATTTAATAAATTTAAGAACCAGCAAGCTACCAGCGCTTGCTGCCACCAAATTGTTATTAAAGGCTAAACCAAGCGCTAGAATGATTATTAACAACAAATTATCTTGGAACATCAGCTTCACTCCCAATTCATTTCTATTCTAAATTTTCTTCAAACATGTCAGAACTGCAACAAAATATAGCCTGAAGTCATATGATATTGCGGGAGTGATGAAATATGACGGATTTATGGCAAGGCATATTGGATGCACCTATACAAGAAAGAGTAAAAAAACCTCGTACGCGGGGAATCACCATGATTATTGATAAAGGCTTATCAATTGGCAGTACCAGGGATTTTTTAGAAATGAATGCCGATTTTATCGATTTTATTAAATTAACCTTTGGTACCACAGCCCTCTATAAGCCGGAAACTCTTAAGGACAAAATTTTGACTGCTGAGGAAGTCGGAATCCCTGTATATCCTGGAGGAACTTTTTTTGAAATCGCTTTGTGGCAAGGTAAGTCAGAACCCTATTTTCTTAAGCTCGCCGAACTAGGTTTTAAGTGGGTTGAAATTTCCGATGGAACAATTGAAATCTCAGCAAACCTAAGAACGGCAGCCATTGATTCTGCTTTAACATGTGGACTTAAAGTCATTACTGAGGTTGGCAAAAAGGATGCCTCGAAACAAGAGGATGAAAATATAACCATTCAGACAGCCCTTCAAGATTTAAATAATGGTGCTTCATGGGTTATTATCGAAGCCCGGGAATCGGGTCAAGGAATTGGCATCTATGACAACAAAGGAACAATTATCGATGAAAAATTAACCAAACTAAGCACAGAGCTTCCTATGGACAAAATAATCTGGGAAGCGCCTTTAAAAAGTCAACAGGCTAGACTGATTAATGATTTCGGTCCCAATGTTAATTTGGGAAATATACCACCTACAGAGGCAATGGCCTTGGAAGCATTAAGAATGGGTTACCGGAGTGATACTTGGAAGAGATAATCATTTGTTTTGATTGAAATACTTTTTTTTTACTTTAAAAATGTTATATAATGGATATGTTACTTCGTTGAATTAATTACAACTTTAAACTATTATTCTTGCCTTTAGACCTTAATTTGAAGGAGTCTCCCTTGAATAAAACTATATTTTTGCTGATAACATTTTTATTGATATTTACCCCACTCCTTTCAGCCAGTACCGAAATCGATTGGCACATGCCCAAGATTCAATCTCTTTCGGTGACAAAGGCCTTTAACAACGGCCCCCTTCATTTGGTAATTACCGGTAAACGATTTGATCAATTTACCACTACGAAACTAACCAAAGAAGGAGTCCCTGATATTATCGCCACAGACTTTGTAATCACCAAAACAACGATTGATTGTACTTTTGACTTACTTGATCAGCCAGTCGGTAATTGGAGTCTTGTCGTCACCAATAACTGGAGTTCCGGCAAAAAAAGCCGTTCAGCCATACTCAAAAATGCCCTAATTATTGATTTCGCGGCTCCCGAAATTAGTTCAATTTTTCCTAAAGACATCTACTTTAGAAATGCTTCGTTCATTCAGGCCAAAATCCTGGGCGCCAATTATAGGGAAGGTGTCAAAGTAAAACTGGTGGGGCCGGATGGTCAGATCATTAACGGGGTTCAACTTAGAATACTGGCAGATACCCAAATTAACTGCGCTTTTAATTTAACAGGTCAACCTATCGGATCATATGAATTGATTGTCACAAATGTCGATGGAAAGTCTGCTACCCTTAAAAATTATTTCAAAATCAAAGAAGCAGACCCTGATCCACCGATTATCAAGAAGTTCAAACCAGTTCAGGAACATACAACGATTCAAGAGATGAAACCGGTAGTGCCTGAGACCCCTTCACCAACCGTTCCCGCTCCGCCATCAATAATCGATCAGGCTTCCAATCCAACACCTTTACCCATTACCCAAAGTGAGGTAAAACCTACAGCTGGAGTTTCGAATATCGCTTCAAGCCCTAGACCTTCGCTTAAGCCGATTGCTGAGACCAACCAAAAGTTAAGATCAATTTTCTTTGATCTCAACAAGTTCGATATCCGTGATTCCGAATTACCAAGTTTAGAACATGATTTGACGGTGATAGAAAATAATCCCGGTTTCTTGATTGTGATTTGTGGTTATGCAGACGAACGGGGCACCAACGAATACAATCTCAAATTATCCCAAAAACGGGCAGACACAATCCGGCAGTTTCTTGCGGTAAACGGTATTACTGCGAAAATGATCGTTTTTCGTTACGGAAAAGAAACCCCAGGCCGGACCGATCATGCTGAAGATCAATGGCAACAGAACCGCAGGGTGGACATATCATTGTGGGATAAGCAACCGACCAGAGAACAAGCTGCTTCCCTAAAATCAAATACAATATGAGGAGCTGCCTCAAAGGAAAATTCATTGGTAGAGATATACAATATATTGTTTATTGATTGAAGCAATATATTGTATATCTAATATGTTCCATATTTAATATGTTCCATATTTAATTGATTTTAAGGCACTTTTAAGGCTTTCAATAAAATGCATCCATATTGGCCTTTGTTACTGCAGTGGCGCCAGTATCGACTAAGCCCGGCAAAGGATTAATTCCTTTCGCCTTCCAGCCCTTAACAGGCTTTACCAAATTATGAGCCGTGTTGTATAAAAACATCTGTGACCAGTAACCCATATTCCAAGTCCCTTGAGCGATTGTAGCGCTAATAACACCTTCTTTAATCAGATCCAAAGTTCCCCTATCCGTATCGAAACTAACAATCTTCACTTTACCAATCTGTTTAGCCTCACGGATAGCTGTCGCAGCGCCTACTCCCCCAAAGGCATCCGTACAAAATACCCCTTTCAAATCGGGATGGGCCCGTAAAAACCCAGCGATGAGTGTGGCTGCCTTTGTTTGATCATTATTATCATTACCAACGGCTACAACCTTAATCTCCGGATATTCCATTGCTAAAGTCTAGAAACCGGCTTTCCTCTGTTCATGGTTCGGCTGGCCGATCACCGTGGAAATGGCCACCTCACCTTCACCGCCAAGTAATTTGCCAAGATAACGGGCAGCTATAGACCCGGCATTGCGATTACTGGTCCCGAGATAGCAATAGCGGCCGCTTGACTGTGAATCCGAGTCAAATGTCACCACCGGAATACCAGCAGCAATCGCTTTATTTATGGGAGCTTTCAGACCATCGGCATTGGCACAAGTAATAGCGATTCCAGCAGGTTTCTTGGCAATAACTTGTTCCAATACCGTCGCTTCTTGGGTTACACCATCTTGTGGTGAACCGGTATAAATGGCCTTAACGCCGAGTAAACTGGCGGCATCCTGCATTCCTTTAAAACAGCCTTTCCAATATTCGATACCGGATGCGAAAGTGACCATATAATATTCTTCTTTGGGATTACCAACAAATACGTTTTTATTAATGGCAAAAGTTGCTGCGCTAATAAGTAACAAACAAGTAATTGCAATCAAACTTTTTTTCATTTCATTCCCTCTTATTTTTTCTATATTAAAAAATGGCCTTATTGGACTGTAATTTTACCTCCCTCTATTGAAGTCTATTTCAATGAACGATGAGTGATAAAATCAATTAAAACAGCGGTAATTAAAATAATTCCGGTTATTAAATCCTGCCAATATACTGATACATTCAATAAAATTAGTGCATTATTGGCGAAAGCCAGCAATACAACTCCGAGTACCGCTCCTAAAATCGTTCCTTCTCCGCCGTTTAAGCTGGCCCCACCGATTACACAAGCGGCAATCGCTCGTAGTTCCCCACCAGTACCAGCATTTGGTTGTGCCACAGTGAACCGGGAGAGTGTTAAAATTCCAGCAATTGAGGATAGCAGAGCTGTCAAAAAGAAGACGCCCATTTTAACTTTGGTAACATTAATACCTGAAAGGACTGCAGCTTTTTCACTGCTGCCCACATAAAAGACTTGACGCAGCATAGCAGAACGCCGCAATACAAAATCCATAATGAAAGTCAGTATTAAAAAAATTAGAACCATCATCGGAAAGCCAAAAATTTGTCCGCTGCCAAGGAAAGTGAAACCCTCTGACATCCCTGATAACGATAAAGGTGAACCCTGTGTCAAAACATAGGAGCAGCCCCGGGCGATACTCATCATACCCAAAGTTGTAATGAAAGGATTTAATTTTACCTTCCCGATTAAATAACCGTTTACTAACCCACACAGTATACCGCTGATTAAGCCGATGAATGCAGCAATCCAGATATTGACGCCTGCCAAATGCAAAGCTCCCGTAACAACGCTACTTAGTGCCATCACAGATCCTACCGATAAGTCAAATCCTCCAAGTACCAAAGCGACGGTCATTCCGATAGCGATAATACCATCACTTGCTAAACCGATTGCCGTTGTACTTAAATTTGAAACTGAGAAGAAATAGGGCGACAAAAAAGATAACAATATCGAAAAACCGATGATAACAAGTAATAATGATACTTCTCTTATACTGAATATCTTTTTTATAAGGAAATGATTCTTATCCTTTGTCATGTTTTCCGAATCATTCCCGCTCGTGAGATCCGAGTCCATTCGATTGACCTCCTTATGAAGTTTATTCTTTCCCGGAAGCCATTTTCAAAATGATTTCCTCGGAAATTTCATTTCCCTTCAATTCCCCCACAATCCGGCCTTTAAAAATGACTAAAATCCGATGGCACATTCCGATGAGTTCCGACAAATCAGAAGAAATCATAATAATCCCGGAACCCCCACAGACGATACTGTTCATAATATTGTAAATATCGACTTTCGATGCAATATCCAAGCCATTGGTAGGCTCATCCAATAAATATACATAGCCTCCACTGAATAACCATTTCGCAAGCATGGTTTTTTGCTGATTACCACTACTCAAAGTGGCAACTTTTTGCTGCAAGTTGTATATTTGGATACCTAATCTTTTAACCAGGCCCAATGCCATCCGCTGTTCCTTTTGAGGACTAATAAAACCTTTTTGAATGACCCGGTTTAAATTCGAAACGATAATGTTACTTTTAATCGATAGGTTATTGAACAATCCGGCGTGAACCCGATCTTCCGCCAGATAGGCAAAACCTAATCGAATTGCCTGCTCTGGCGATTTTAAAGTGATCTCCTGCCCTCGCAAATAGATTTTACCTTTTACCAAAGAACCGACTCCAAAAAGGGTATCAACCAGAGCAGTACGTCCAGATCCCGCTAAACCGGCTATTCCCAGGATTTCGCCTTCATGCAATGTAAAGCTGATATCGCTGAGTATGGATCCCATCGATAAGCCGGAAATCCGTAATAATTCCTTTTTGGCAGCCAATCCCAACTTAGGATAACGCCCCAAAGCTTCCTCTCCAACCATCAATTTAATAATGGATTCACCTTCCAGACTATCTACCGGAAAAGTGGCCACATCCAAACCATCCCTGATAATGGTAATATTTTGGGCGATTTCCTTAATCTCTTTCAGCCGCTGTGATATATAGATAATCGTAACCCCTAAGCTTTGGACCTCTCTTAAAACCTGAAGAAACTGGCTAACTTCCTGCTCGTTGAGGGCCGCAGTCGGTTCATCCAGAATTAACAACACTGCCTTCTCGGATATGACCCTGGCGATTTCCACCATTTGCTGCTGACCTAAACCTAATGATGATAATTTGGTATGAGCGTCAATCCGAAAATGTAACCTTTCTAATATAGCTTGAGCTTCTAAAAAAAGTTTATCAAATTGAATTACTCCGAATTTTCTAAGCCCTTTTTGCTGTAAACGTCCGGCAAAGATGTTCTCGGCAACTGTCAAATCCGGAAAAAGGCTTAAATCTTGATAAACCATACTAAATCCTAAACCGCGCGCCTGTGTCACTGAATTAATCTCAACCTCATGCCCATGCCACAAAATAGTGCCGGAATCCTTGGATGTAACACCGTTTAAAATCTTCATCAAGGTTGTTTTACCCGCACCGTTTTTACCGATCAGGCCGTGAATTTCACCAGCTCTTACCTTTAGATTGACCCCTTTTAATACGGAATGATTACTAAAACTTTTGCGAATATCCACCAATTCCAAAAGATAATCATCCATCAATCAGTCTCCTCCCTGTACCGTTAATTCTTCGACTTCGAAAGGAGTATAAATTTTAATGTCATTTTGGAAAAAATACTCTTTATACTGAT
This sequence comes from Bacillota bacterium, assembly GCA_023415375.1. Lineage (GTDB taxonomy): Bacteria > Bacillota > UBA4882 > UBA8346 > UBA8346 > UBA8346. Next base: position 4,646 of record JAEZKW010000093.1, on the reverse strand, counting down.
TGTCCACTTCTTTATTGGTCACTATTTTTTTGATATTGAATAGGCCATCCAATACAGCAAAACCGATTTTCCCGAACTTGTGATAATCGGCCACGATAATGACTTCTTGAGTTATTGAAAAAAGCTCCTTGTAGAATTGAGCTTCTTCTACAAAATTGGTGGTTAGTCCATGAGAAAAATTAATCCCGGCAACACTAATGATTACTTCGCTAAAATGTTTGCCCTCTAAAGCCCGAAAAGCCAGATCCCCTGTCAAAATACTAGTTCCCGGCAATATATTGCCTCCTGTAACAACGGTTACAATGCCATTGGTATTGGATAACTCCGCTGCGACAGACCAATCATTGGTCATGACTGTAAGCCGCTGCTTACTTTTTAAATTAGCCGCGACCTGTTGACAGGTCATACCGCCCCCGATAAACACAGCATCCCGGTCGTTTATTAACAGAGCCGCTGCTTCACCGATTTCCCGAATTTCCGGTGAAATTTCGATATTATTTACTTCTCGGTTATCATCGATTACTGATTCATTAATTAAAGCCCCTCCATGGGTTTTAATCACGAAGCCGTCCTTTTCCAATACATCCAGATCCCGCCTTACAGTAACCTCAGTAACTCCCAATGTCGCCGCTAATGTACCAACATCCATCTGTTTATGCTTCATCAAAAGTTCCTTAATTTTTTGCTGACGGGCCACTGCAAACATAATTTTACCTCTTTTACTCTTTTTCTCCCAATTCGATTGTCGATAATATTTCAAGTTACTTTAATTAAATCGAAAATCAGACTGAAAGTCAACCTAAAAAAAGGACTGTCTCGTTTGCTTTTGAGACAGTCCTTTCCGTATCCAATTACGGGATATAAAATTTATCTTGCCGCTACAACCTTACGAGTCATAGCTTTCTTCTCCTGGGAGTCCTTATAAATGGCCCAAATCGGGCTGGCCACGAAGATCGATGAATACGTTCCAGAAACAATACCTACAATCAACGCGAAACAAAATTCTTTCATACTGGGAACTGTGATAAATAATATCATAATAGCGAATAACGCTGTAAAACCGGTATATAAGGAACGGCGGAAAGTTTGTAATATACTGTCATTGGCCAGTTCCACAAAAGAAACATCTTTTGACCGATTCTTTGAATTTTCCCTGATTCGGTCAAATATAACTATTGTATCGTTGATCGAATAACCAAGGATAGTTAGAAGTGTTGCAATGATTGCCGAATTATACTCCAAGCCAAGCAGAGCAAATATTCCCAAAATTACCAGACAATCATGGAGCATTGCCACAATTGAGGCTATTCCGGCTATTAATTCAAACCGGAACCAGATATAGATGATCATCAAAAGAGAAGCCAACGCAACAGCCATTAACGCATTATTTATCAATTCCCGCCCGATAAGCGGGTCTACTCTAGTAATATCCAGCCCTTGCCCGGTTTCTGCCTTACCGAATTTGGCCTCAAGAGCATTAATTACTATTTCCTGTTCAGGATCGTTTAAAAAACGGGTATAAACCAATACCTGATGCCGCATTATTCCCTTCGAATCTATATATTGACTTGGTTGAGGGTCGTTATATTTAAAATTGGGGAGGTTTATTTTATCCAATACCAATTTTACATCAGATGAAGTAACTGCACGGGATACTGGAAAATAAATTTTAGTGCCTCCAGTAAAATCGACCCCTAAATTTAGGGCTGAACCCCCTTTGCTGCCCCAACCATTGTAGGGATTAACAAATAGAAAGGTGATACTTAACAACATGGTTAGTAAAAAGAAGCTAATAAAATACCAGCGATATTTTAATAAGTTCATTATTGTAATACCTCCTTGATCCCGAAATATTTGGCATAGCGGTCGGGATCCCGGTCAATCCGCCATTCCAAAAAGACTCTGGTCACAAAAATTGCGGTTATCATACTAATAAGAACACCAATGATGAGTGTAACAGCAAAACCTTGTACCGAAGGACTGCCTAAAAATAATAACACTGCACCCGAGATCAACGTAGTCACGTTAGAATCCAGAATGGTCACAAAGGCCCGGTGAAATCCGGCATTGACTGCCGGTCGCACACGCTTACCGTTACGCAACTCATCTTTAATTCTTTCAAAAATAATTATATTAGCATCAACAGCCATCCCCAATGATAGAATGAATCCGGCAATTCCCGGTAAAGTTAAAACTCCACGGAATATAGCCATCGTCCCTAACACAAAAATTGCATAAATTATCAATGCGGCATCCGCCACTAAACCCGGTATACTATAAAACAAAAGCATAAACCCGATGACCATAAACAATCCAATTACACAAGAAAAAATACTTTGTCTAATCGTTTCATTGGCCAGTGTCGGCGCAACTTGAGTCGATTGAATAACCCGCAGCGATATCGGCAAAGCGCCTGACTTCATTAATAAAGCATCTTTCTCGACTTCTTCCTTGGTGGCATTGCCTAACGTAATTACTCCGGAACCACCTGGAATAGCATCCTGAATGACCGGGTCCATCAGCATGGTCTCATCAAGGTAAACCGCCATTTTTTTATTGATGTTTTCAGTGGTAATCTTCTCAAGCTGCTTTGCGCCTTGGCCCTTAAAAGCAAAGTTGATGACATAACCTTTACCCGCTTCATAAGAAACCCCAATATCCCGCATATCTGTACCATCCAGCACAATCTGGTCGTTAATCCGGAAGGTCAACCGACCGGTGGCCACGATAATATCCTTGGCTTGCTGTAAAGTTTTTAGGCCCGGCAATTGCACATTGAGCCGTCCTTTACCGTCAAATCGGATATCTGCTTCCGCCATTTTATTGGAAGCCTCACTAATCCGGTTTTCAATAATAGCTTTGGCACGTTCCAGTGCATCGGCGGGAAAATCCTGAGCATCTTGAAGCACTTTTAAATCAACAACGTTTCCATTTCGTGTAAAATCAATATTCAAGTTTTTGGTTTCATTAAATTGTTCAAGTTTATAATGCTCTGGAATGGCCCCGGCATTTATTGCTCTCCCTGCATCCGAAGGATTGGCAAAAGTAAATCTTAGTCCGTCATAACGTTCTCCATCCAGTACCCCCAATGGTGTAACCTGTGGAGCATTGATATTCGCTTGTTTCATTTTTTCCAACAACTGATCGCTTAACTTAAAAAGAGTGTTCGAATTGATCCGGTAATCCGGAATCAACAAAAGCTCAACGCCACCCTTTAAGTCCAACCCCAAACGAATTGGGTCAGTTTTAAAAATATTGGCGCCCATCGGGCTGATGATTATAGCCAAAACAAGGGTAACCAAAAAAATTATCGCTGATTTCCAGCGTAAATCCTGTCTCAACACGATCTCCCCTTTTATATAATTTATTTACATTATCCTTGAAATGAACAATGATACAACTCATAAATAGATTAAACATATCTGTAAACTGTCATCATCATTTCCAGAACTGTTTCGTGAGCTCCGGTAAAAAATGAAAAACAACGATATCACCATAATAGCAAAGAAAAACCCTAACATAAACCCGGCCAGTTTGGTCTCTAAAATACGTTCCCAAACCGGCGGTGGATCCTGTCTTGGGTTTATAAATCCATTATTTGATGATGAAGGTATTAAATTGGCTCTAATCGCCAAATCAGGATTATCAGCAACCGGCTCCGTACTATCCAATAGGCCCTGTATTCTTTCAGAAGCCAAGCCGTGACTGATACCTAATACGGTCCAAACAAACCCATTACCGCTTTGAACAACACATCCCAGCATAGTAATAAGTAAGACCGTAGTAATCATAAAATACCATCGTAACAAGGTCTGTCTCACGAATTGTTCCCCAAATCCAACATTATTTACGATCCCAAATTTTATTTTTTCTTAGCTTTCGTTGTTGCCTTGGCCAGAAATTCACGATTTGCAGCTGCTTTCAAGGCTACTACCTTTTCGGCTTTATGAGCGCCATAGGCGAATAAGCCAAAAATCGCAAGTACGATAATCACTGTAATAATTTGAAACATTGGGTTCCCTCCAAGTTCTTATATTTATTGATACAAAGTAAAAATACCGCCTAGCTTCACTCTTTTGGGCGAGATAAGCGGAAAGTTTACAAAAGCTTAATTAATTATATCGATTTAAGAATAGCTTGTCAATTAAAAGGGAGCACGTTCCAGTTGAGAATATTTGGCTCTGGGAATAATTTATGGCTTCTTCAAATAAATTACTCCTTTTTAGAATATCAACTGAGATAAATAACAATTGGTTCCACGTTTATATCGGGATTTAAAACATATAGAGCCCCAATTTGGTTCACTAAGCTTTTCTACTATACAGCAGGAAATTTTGTGGATTTGTGGAAATGATTCGAGCAGGGAGGGGAAATATGAAACTTTTTAAATACTTGTGGCTGCTATCATCACTCATCTTGATACTCTTTTTACTTGTAACACCGGCATTGGCCGACAGCACTGAACCAGAGGCAAAGCCCACTGATTTTGCGATTGGTTATGAAGTCGCTTTTCCCCTTTGTTACGGGTTAACCTTTACTTATAACATCGATAAATCTTTAGCCATTCAAGGCTTAATAACCATGAGCCCGCAACCAATCATGCTTTCCACCATAAAAGTGTTATATAAACTGAAACAAGACAACCC
>JAEZKW010000072.1 GCA_023415375.1 Bacillota bacterium | reverse complement strand
AATGTTCCGGTAATTGCATTATCTCAGTTGTCGCGGGCGGTTGAACAACGGACCGATAAACGTCCTAATTTATCAGATTTGCGTGAATCCGGTTCTTTGGAACAAGATGCTGATTTAGTGGCTTTCCTTTACCGCGAGGATTATTATAATCCGGAAACGGACAAGAAGGGTATCACTGAATTAATTATCGCCAAACAAAGAAATGGTCCGGTAGGGACAGTCGATTTGTTGTTTCAGAAGGAGTTTAGTAAATTTGTGGGTTTGGAGAAATTTCGCAAACCGTAAAAAAATTATGATTGATTTAAACTTTTAAAACCAAACTGGGAATTTAATGTTAAAAGCAGGAATTTGGCATATAATACCGTAATTTAATAGGAGAAATTACTAAAACAAGGAGGTATTTATATGCTTGCGATATTCCTGATAATTTTGGGTATTGCTGTAGTAACTGGCGGGATGCTTTATGGAGTTAACTTCTGGTTGGCCAAAAAAAACGGTGAAGTCATTGCCAAACGTTATATCCTGTCAATATCGGTTTTAATCCTAATTTATTTATGTCTATTTACCACAATGTTCTTGGTTGGCAACAATAAAATCACTGCCACTAAGAATGCTGCTAAAGCAAAAATCGCAGAAATGAAGTCGGCTCAACAAGCGGAGATAACCAGAATCCGGGCTTTTTATGCTAAAGAGATGGCTTTAGCCGAATGGAAAAATAAGGTCTTCAGCACAAACAAAGAGATGCAAAAAGCTTTAGAAAAAGCCAAAGTTCAATACAAACTCACGGACCAGGAAGTATATACTTGGAAAGGGTTAGCCGAAAATAACACCCTAGAAAAATTAATTCCTAAAGATAATTCCCGGGAAATTCTTAACGAATTTCAGGGCCGGCTACGTAACAGTTTAGGGGATATCAAGTCAGGTCATACCCTGATGACCTCCGATATCCGGATGTTGACCGATAATATTAATGCCATCCGTTTTGTCGGTAAAGAATATGAGAAAGTATTAGATTCATTCAAAGATTTGTATGATACGATTAATAATAATAATGCCGGTGCAGATATGCCAATGCCGAAGCAAAAAAAGTTCTTGGGTTTCGGAATTAAGCAAAAAGAGTATAACCAATTAGTTCAACAATACTATGAAGCAAAAGGAAATTCCAAAGCCACCGCGGAGATAGCCACCAGATTGAAAGAGACAATAGATAAAGCAGAAGAACAGTATAAACAGATTAACCAGAAATTTGAAAGCAACATGTCCTTCTTACAATCAAATGCGGATTCGGTTTCATATAATTCCGACAAACTACAGAAATTGATTGAAGCAGCGATGAGTACCGTTAATGTAATCAATGAGGCCGATAGCGGTACCAATATTAAAATCAATAAAAACAAAAAGAATTAATTGTTTGAGTTTCGCTTACCATTTATAATTTCGATTATAAAAAAGCCGGGATATCCCGGCTTTATATATTACCCAATAAACTGTTGCGTTAACATCTTGCCGTATGGTCCGCCATCAACAACCCCAATTCCAATATGGTTGAAGTTAGGGTTTAAGATATTGGCCCGATGACCCGACGAATTCATCCAACTGGTCATAGCTCCAGCAGCAGAAGAGTTACCGGCAATATTTTCTCCCGCGTAATGATAAGTGATACCAGCCCGACTCATTTGATCAAATGGACTTCCCAAAGTGGGAGACTGATGATCAAAGTAACCTCCGGTGATCATATCCTGAGATTTCGCTCTGGCAGTTTGAACCAAACGATAATCAACCTGCAAGGGCGCTAAACCGGCTTTTGACCGTTCTACATTCACTTGCTTTAAAATATAACTCTCATCCGCAGTTAAATTCCGAACTGGGCTATTGTTGTCGGAATTACCCGGTACGGTCTTATCCGGTGCAGGAGTTTGAACCGGTTTTGAATCTCGGGGTGGCGATGGAACTGTCGGTTGCGTTGCAATTGGCCAGCTAAACCAGTTCCAAAACTGACGATTATTATAATTATAATGATTATAATAGCGACTATTGCATGGAACAGCGGCATAGGCTGGCACTGCTAGCATTAAGCACACGAATACGATACTAAAAATAAGTCCAACTTTTCGCATCGTTTGCCCTCCTTTCAAAGATTTATTCTGTTGTAACATACGTCTCATTAGATAAACCCGATCCGGCCAATTTTTCGGCGGCGAAGCGGAAAAATTGCAACGTAATTGCCGGATCGAGGTTTACAGCAACTTCGTTTATTGGGACGAACAAGTACCCAGTTTACAAGAAAAAGCGCAGAAAAACAACTTGTAAATTCTAACATATATGATTGTTCTTTATAGGACAAAGCACGAATAAACTATGATTGGTCATCATGTGAATTCTCGGAGTAGTTGTAGCATCATAGGCCCAACAACGAAGACTGGTGATTCAAGGGGTGGTATTGGTAGCTTTGGTGTTATCATTTGCCACTTCAACCGCTATCTTTAATACCACCTATAACGCACAGTCGCGAGTGGATGCAGAATTGACTAATGGGGCGAATGTAACTGTCAGTGGGGTGCCACAGAGTTTGTAGATGAAAATAACCAGATATCAGAAAACCTCAACTAAACTTGGGGTTTTCTTTTTGTAAAATATGGATAGATCATCAGGCATACATATAAGGGATTCTTATCAAGCAGTTAGTAAAGAAGTGGGTCGAAATAAATTAATTTTATTTGATGAAATAGTAAGTTTAGTCGAGATATTTCGTGAAGAGCTACAAAAATTGCCACAAATAGGGCAGATTGACTCTAAGAAAAAACAAAGATAACCGATATATTATTTGAATATAATTATTTGAAAATAGAGGTTCATCGGGTGAAATTTAAATGGTTTTTTGGCAGTACGTTACGTCGCCAATTGTTGGTTTTATTAATATTGTTGGTAATTAGTGCCGTTTCTGCAATTGGAATTGCTTCGATTCATATTACCCAAGAGGTCATCCGAAATCATACAGCCCGTTTCGGAGGCAAAATGTTAACTCAGGCGGCGTACCGTTTGGGAAGTGTCATTGATAACGCCGAAACAACCGTAGATTCTTTAATATTAGATCGCAGGCTGGGCCTGCAATTACGAAATTTATCTTCCAATAAACGGTCGGTTCGGGAAACAGCCAAGTCTGTTCTTCACGATTTATTAATCCAGTATCGTTCTTCTTTACCTGGCGCCGAACTTATTATTATAGATCCATTAGGCAACATGGTTACAACGTATAATTCAGCACTGAATCGGAAAAATTTAGTCTTATTTCCCTTTCTTAAACAGCCTAAATTATGGCGTTTAAGGTATTTACCAAATTATGAGAGCAGTGTAGCGGTCTCTGGCCGGTTATTAGAATTGACGGCCCGTATCGTTAGCCTTCCGGGTCAACCCCAATCCGGTTGGATCATTTTGCATATGGATTACCGGATGGTGGAGTCCATTATGACCAATATATCGTTACAAGAAAACACATTAAACCGTTACCAGAGCGATGCTATAGTATTTGGCCCTCAAAAGCAAATTATTTTCCCATGGATTGCTCCTTCCGATCCTATATTTGATAAAACTTATCAAAAGTTATCCAGCCAACTCCGAAGCACTGAGGCATATGAGGAGAAAATCAATCGGCATAATTATTTAATTATTATAGCGCCAGTCCCGTGGACTTCCTGGAAAGTGTTTATATCTGCCCCAACCCGCAAGCTGTATAACGGATTGGAGCAGATATACAACAGTGCTTTTATGATTGGTTTAATTTGCACCTTGATTGCCATTTTTTTAGCCAGTTTAATATCATTTTTTGTTACCCAGCCGGTTAATAAACTTCATAAAGCCATGAGTTTAGTGGAAGAGGGTAATTTTTTAGTCCGAGTACCAGACAGGGGTCCGCTGGAAATTCAGTCTTTGGGACGCGCCTTTAATCGAATGCTTCATGAAGTGGATATATTAACGAAACAATTGGTAGCTGAGGAAAGTGAAAGAAAAACCGCGGTTATTAAAGCTCTTCAAGCGCAAATCGCTCCGCATTTTCTTTTTAATACCTTGGCGGCCATGGCCGGGATGACGGCCAAAAGACCGCCGGAGGAAGTGGCAGAGGCGTTACGCTCTCTTAAAAGGCTACTCTATTTAAGTATAGGAAAAACCGGTGATTTTATTTCATTAGCCGAAGAGTTTGAGCATATCCATCATTATCTTTATTTAATGAATATCCGGTATCCCGGAAAGTTCTCTCTTAAAATGGAACTGCCGGAAAAATTACGTTCTTGTCGGATTATTCGATTGGTGTTACAGCCGATTGTTGAAAATTGCATCCAACATGGTTTAAAATCCCAAGGTGGTTTGATTTTGGTTCAGGCGCTTCAGAAAGGCGCTATGATAAAAATTCGGATTATCGATAATGGCCAGGGTATGTCAAGAGAGCGATTAAAAGCTTTATGGATACAAGATTACAGTCATTCAGGGATTGGAGTCCGTAATGTTAATCAGCGGCTTAAGCTTAGTTTTGGGATACATTATGGTTTGATATTGGTTAGTTCAAAAGGTCGAGGAACTATGGCAACATTACGTATTCCATTTCAATAATCATTGAATAAGGAATTTGATGTTGTATTGATACTTTGGATGACACGTTTTGAGCGGGGAGCGCGATAATCATGTGGAGGGCAATCCTGGTTGATGATGAAGAATTTGTGAGAGCGGAACTCATGGCACTTTTCCCGTGGGAAAATTATCAATTTGAATTGATTGGTGAAGCGGAAAATGGCCAAATTGCAATGGATTTGATTGCAACAACAAATCCGGATCTAGTTATAACCGATATTCGGATGTCTCCAACGGATGGTCTGGAATTAACATCGTGGCTTGCCGAGCATTATCCTGAGATAGTTGTAGCCATTGTGAGCGCCTACAATGACTTTCCATTGGTTCGGGCAGCGCTCCGTTTAGGAGCAGTCGATTATTTAATCAAAGCCGAGGCTACAGTGGAAACAGCAGGAGCTTTTTTGAAACGTGTTGGCGGAATATTGGCACACCGGCGCATTGCCCAGTGTGAACAAGAGGAATTAGCAAACAAAATAGCTTGTTATCATTCATTAGCATTAGAATCATTCTGGCGTAATGTTTTCACTCAAGCCTCTGATGAGGTGGAAACTGAACTTCTAGCGCAACAGTTGAAAATAAAATTGGATCATATTTGGTTTGGCTTAGTTTTTATTCATGTGTCCCAATATTACCAATTAGGAAAAGACAATCAACAAGAACTTTTTTTGACACTTCAAGAAAATATTCGAGAGAATTGGGATTACAATTGGGTTTGGAATATGATTAATTTTAGACGGGGTGATTTTGTTGTAATTGTCAATTCTCTCGACGATAAAGTCAATGCGAGAATGGTTGAAAAACTTAAAGAAATAGCTTGCCATTTGGCGTTGGATACAAGTGTCAAAAAAACAACCAGTTCATCGTCAAGGTTATGCTTATTTGCTGATCTGCCTGAAAGTTTTAGGGAAGTTCAAGAAGTAAATTTATTGCGATTATATCACCAGGAAGGAAGATATATTGATTCCAAAGAATTCTTTAAATTACACACGGTAACGCCCCCCAAGATTTCAGAGTTACTTGCAACATGGGAGCGAATGTTACGTGAAGTCAAACAAGAGGATATTGATGGTTTCTTGAACAAGGTTTTTCAAGATATCCCTCAATATCTTAACCCTGAAGAAGCTAGACGGTTGCTATTCGATTTAATTTATACCATCCGGCGTGTTTCCTTTGAGAATCAAATTAGATGGGAAGAGATAGGAAAAACTGAAATGGACCTTCCCGAAATTCTTGAACAGGCCGAATCTTTGTATGATTGGCGAAACCTTATGGATAAATTGGTGATTCGTTTTATTCAACTCGCTAAAGATAATTTATATCCTCAAGCATCTTTACCATTTCGGAAAGCGCTCTTTTTTATCCAGTCTAATTTCACCCTTGATCTTTCTTTGGACGAAGTGGCAAATCACGCAGGAGTCAGTAAGAGTTACCTCTGCCGAATTTTTCCCGAATACACAGGAGAGCATTTTAGTGATTATTTACAACGTTTGCGAATAGAACATGCCAAGGAATTATTGCGTTTCACCAATGATCATATCTATGAAATAGCTTTAAAAGTGGGTTTTTGGAATAGCCGCTATTTCAGTAAAGTTTTTCATGATGCTGTAGGCATGACGCCGGCTGATTACCGACGCATACCTTTGAGCGAAACTACGGAAAAGTTTAGTACAGCTAGAGAGCAGTTGAAATAAGAGGACGAATTTTGATGTAATAAGTTATTATTAGGAATATCAATTTGAAATTTTGGTTATGGTGGTAAAAGAATGAGTATGCACTCTTCTAAAACTAGATTTATTATAGGAACCGGGTTGACGATTCTCTTATTCATGACGATGTCATTCCCGGTTGTGGCTATGCAAGCACATAAAAGAGTTACTATTTGGACAATTAATCAACCGGTGCTGGACTTGACTGGGGATTGGATTGAATTTGAAATTAAAAAATTTCAAGTTGCAAATCCAGGAATTATTGTAGAACATAGCTTTTGGGAAAATCAATCTTATAAAATCAAATTGAAAGTTGCTATGTTTGGAGGTGAAGGGCCGGATATTTTGTTCAATTGGGGTGGTGAAAGTCAGTTGGGTTTTTCCAGAGAAGGGCTATTGTACGATTTAACCCAGGATCTGGGTAAAGACAGATGGGGTTTGTCTCCGGGTATGTTCGCCACACACAGCTATAAAGGTAGAATATACGGTATTCCACTTTTCCCTTCTGCGGAAATGGTTTGGTATAATAAAGAAATTTTTGGAAAGTATGGTTGGAAAGTCCCTCAAACTTGGGATGAATTTCTGACTCTTTGTGAGAGGATAAAAGCCAAAGGATTTATCCCGATAGCGATGGGAGGACAAGAGCCTTGGACGATTCTCTATCCTTATATGTATCTTGAGGACCGTCTGGCGGGAAACGGTCGTTACCTTGCAGCGAAGACCCGTCAAGCCAGTTTCGCGGATCAGGATTTTGTGGAGTCCTTTCGACTTCTACAGGTTTTGGCGAAAAAAAACTATTTGCCAGCTGAGGTTTTAAGCGTGAACTATATAGAAGCCACACAATTGATGATTCAAAATAAAGCCTTGATGATGTTTATGGGCGATTGGGAATACCAACAGTTGACTTCGCAAATGCATCAGGATTTGGATAAATGGGACTTTTTCCCTTTCCCTATTATCTCAAACGGTAAAGGTTCTGTTAGGAGTATTATTGGAGCAGTTGCCGGGTTTTCGATTAAAAAGTCGGATAATTCAAAGATTGCCCTCAAGTTTCTCGAATTTCTCTGTAAACGGGAAAGCCTGATTGATAGTTATCGGATGACCGGTAAACTTGTAACCTTGGCAACACCTTACATGGGCAAAAATGACCGCCCCCAAATCAAGAAAATCGCTAAATTATTGGCCAATGCGTCTTCGCTAACACAATGGTGGGACCAAGATCTACCGGAACCAGTTACTCAGAGCCTTCTCAATAGTTTGCAAGACGTATTATCGGGACGATGTAGCCCTGAACAAGCAGCGTTAGCAATTGAATGGGCCTTTGGAAGGAAGTAAATTGGTATATCGATAATATTTTGATAATATAAGGTCCAATCGTCGAATCCGAAAATTTAGTCCTACATCCCTTCCCCAAGCAGCTTAAGTTGTAGCACTTACGATAAGATATTTACCCAATTACGAGAGCAGTGTAGTAGCGTCATCCGGCCGGTTATTAGGATTGACGGCTTTTATAGTCAGCCTTCCTCGCCACCCCCAATCTGGTTGGATCATTTTATATATGAGCGGATAGCGGAATCTATTAAGAATTCTCCATGGATTGCCCCCGGGCTTCTTCCTGTCAAAAAAAGTCAATCGATTTTGGAGGAAAAGAATGAAAGCAATGAATCATAAATTTTTTTTCCAATTCATTTTACTGTTATTATTAATAATGATTCCAGTGATACAAGTTATAGCCGGACATGATTCGATTAAGATTTCGATTTGGACGATTAATCAACCCGGTTCTGATGCTGTGGGAAATTGGATTGAGAATAAAATCAGCGAATTCGAAAAAGCCAATCCCAATATTATTGTGGTTCATAGTTTTTGGGAAAATCAGTCTTATAAAATTAAGCTCAAAGTCGCTATGTTTAGCGGGGATGGCCCTGATATTTTATATAACTGGGGTGGAGAAAGCCAATTAATGTTTTCTCGGGAAGGTTTATTATATGACCTAACCGATGACTTGGGAAAGGATAAATGGGGCCTATCACCGGGGATGTTTGCTACCCATAATTACAAAGGCAGGGTTTACGGTATTCCGATTTTTCCGACTGTCGATGTTATTTGGTATAATAAAGAAATTTTCACAAAGCATGGATGGAAGGCACCCCAAACTTGGGATGAGTTTTTGTTACTATGTAAACAAATCAAAGCGAAAGGATATATTCCAATAGCCATGGGAGGCCAGGAACCCTGGACGATTCTCCATCCTTATATGGATATTGTTGACCGGATTGGGGGATCAGACCTTTATCTTAGGGCAAAAGCTCGTAAAATTAAGTTTACCCATCCTGATTTTGTTAGTTCTTTTCAAGTTTTACAAAACTTAGCCCAAAAGGACTATTTGCCACCAGAAGTTACTAGCATTAATTATACCGAAGCTACGCAATTGATGATCCAAAATAATGCAGTCATGATGTTTATGGGTGATTGGCAATATAGTCGGTTAACCAATCAAATGACACAAGATTTTAATAAATGGGATTTCTTTCCCTTTCCGGTGTTTCCAGGCGGTAAAGGACTTGCCAAAAATGCAATTGGCGCTGTTGACGGCTTTTCAATTAAAAATTCACCCAATTCAAAAACCGCGGTAAAATTCCTCAAATTTTTGGCGAGCCGGCAGAGCTTAATTGAAATTTATCAAAAGTCAGGTTTTCTGGTGGCTTTAGCTTCTCCTTATATGGGGAAAAACGCACGTCCTCAATTGAAGGGGATAGCTTCTTTACTTGCAAATGCATCTTCGTTAACCCAGTGGTGGGATCAAGATTTGCCGGAATCGACTACCCAAAACCTGTTGAACAGTTTACAGGATTTGTTATCGGGAAATTGCAGTCCACAGAAGGCTGGAGAAATGATAGAAGCAGCTTACGAGAAGAAATCACGATAAGGGAATCACGCCTAAACTAAACTCAGAAAAGGCAAAGTTTTCTGTTAGCCCTTTTTTATAAATAATAATTTGAACCAGTGGACAATATCTGACCACTAGTAGAAGATGAGCCCTAAAATTATAATGAGATTAGGAAGGCTGAAAATGAGTTGGAATTGAATTCAATGGAGGGTGGTTTGGAATCAAATGCTGACCAAAAAAGCATACTTAACGATTGATGATGTTCCCAGTAAAGATTTTCGAAGCAAAGTGGATTTCTTGTCGGATAAACATATACCGGCAATATTTTTTTGTTGGGGCGAGAATATGGCGAGATATGAGGAAGATTTGGTTTATGCCATACAAAAAGGGTTTGTTCTCGGTAATCATTCATGGAGCCATCCTCATTTTTCGGATTTGACTTTGGAAGAATGTCAAAGAGAAATTGAGATCACAGACAAAGCGATTGATTGTGTTTACCAAAAAAGCCAGATTGAAAGACCGGCTAAATTTTTTCGTTTTCCATATTTTGACTGCGGCGGGGACCAAAATATCGATACGGATGAAAAAATGTCATCAGTGTCGACCAATAGCAATTCTTCATTTCCAAGCAATGATAAAAAGAAGGCTCTTCAGATATATCTCAAGGAATTGGGCTATAGACAACCAAATTTTCAAGGAATCACACTCAAATGGGTTGCTGAAAGCAAATTGTTAGAATGCTTTGATGTCCGGTGCACTTTTGATCAAATGGAGTATTGGCTTGGTAAACCCAATGCCCCTTTGGGATTAAATAAGGCAGAAGCAATATTGGCGAGAATGGATGAGGATTTTCCCGAAGGGGGAAGAGCACTCAATTGTCTCGAAACGACTGATATTATTTTGATTCATGACCATGAACCGGATGAATCGATTGCTTTATTTTATCGAATTATCCAACGTTACCTGGAAAAAGGGATCAGTTTTTTGAAGATTTCCTAAACGATCTATATAAGTTGAAGTAAGTATTGGGAACTATTCAGGCAATAGAAACTTATGGTAAAGCCGAAACTCCCGTTATCTATTTTGAAAGTAAATATTTTGGCATATTGGAACAATGTTTGAGCACTAGTTTGTTTTTAATCAAATTGTTACAATTTCATTAAGAGATTGTGTTCCGGAACATGATAATCTCCGTACTCAAAATGATAATGAGGAGGGCATTCGTAATGAAAAAAACATCCCGTTTCATTGGAGTCTTATTTTTGGCTTTACTGATGGCCGGAGCAAGTATGGTCGGAGCCGCTGAACCAGTGAAACTTACCTTTTGGGGAATCCAACGTCCCAATGAAACTGATTCCCTTGGTTTATGCCTAATGAATGAGATGAAGGCATTTGAAAAGGCCAATCCCAATATTAAAATTGAATATAATTATACTGAAAACGAGGCCTATAAAACTAAAATTCAAGTAGCCATGCTGGGCGGGGCCGGTCCTGATATTTTTTTCAACTGGGGCGGCGAAACCCAAGCCATTTACTCCCGTGAGGGAATGCTTCTTGATTTGACTAAATCCGTCAGCAAAGATTATTGGGGTTTATCGAAAGGATTATTTTCCAACCATAGTTACAATGGAAAAATTTATGGAATTCCTTTTTATCCCACAGTCAATACCGTATGGTATAACAAGGTTATGTTTGCCAAGTATGGTATAACTCCCCCAAAGACCTGGTCAGAATTATTGACAGTCTGTGAAAAATTGAAGAGTCAGGGGATTATTCCGTTTACCATCGGGGGCAAAGATTCTTGGACGATTTTACACGCCTTTGTGTATATGGCTGATAGAGCTGCCGGGCCAAAACTATATCAAGAAGCTAAAGCCGGCAAAGCCCGTTTTGATAATCCGGCATTTGTAAAAGCCTTTGGAATGCTGGATGCTCTTGTAAAGAAGGGGTATTTCCCGCCTGACGCATTGAATCTTACTTATGGCGATGCCTGTCAGTTGATGATGAAAGATAAAGCGGCTATGATGGCTATGGGTAACTGGCATTTTACCGTTATAACCAATGAGTGTAAGTCTGATCTGGATAAATGGGATTTCTTTACTTATCCGGTGCTGGAAGGTGGTAAAAGCGATCCCAATTCCATTTTAGGTGCCGCTGATGGATATTCCATCAACAAATCTTGTAAGAATCCCGATGCTGCTATCAAGTTTTTGAAGTTTATGGCCAATAAGGAAAATGCAGCTGAAAGATTTAAGAAATCCAGCAGTTTATCTTCTTTGGCATCCCCATATATGGATGATACGGCTCTCCCGCAGATGAAGAAGCTGGCAAAAGTTTTGGCCGGCGCTACATCATTGACCTTATGGTGGGACCAGGACTTGCCAGCTGCAATGTCCCAAACATTACTTCAGGGTTTGCAGGAAATTTTAGCCGGTGCTAAAACCCCTAAAGAAGTCGCAACTGCGTTTGAAGAAGCTCGTAAACGAAAATAATTCGGGACGATTCTCCCTTCAGGAGTGGCCGGATTCCGACCACTCCTCTTTATATGATTGCGTTGATTCATTGAATTTAAGATAATGAAAGGGGGAGTACTTTTAATGCTTTCTCAAACCTTAAAGGAAACAAATCAAAATTTTGCCTGGCGTAAAAAGGTTTTCATTGGATTTTTTATTGGACCCTCCTTGTTAATGGTTTTGGCCTTTGCCTATTGGCCGATTTTATCAACAATCCATTATTCGGTAAGCTCATGGAATGGTATTTCAAAAAATATGACCTGGGTAGGGTTTGATAATTATTTACGTTTATTAAAAGATCCTTATTTCTATAGTTCACTGAAAAATAATCTGTTGGTTATCGCGGTTTCATTGCTAATCCAGTTACCATTGTCTTTTTTTACTGCTTATTCGGTTTTTAAAGTAAAGACTCAATGGGCAGAAATGACCAAGGTGATCTTTTATATACCAGGAATCCTTTCCATGGTCATGATTGGTTTATTATGGAGATTTATCTATGATTATCAATACGGTCCTTTAAATACTCTCTTAAGAGCCATCAAACTTCCTAATTTGGCTCATGTCTGGCTTACTGATCCTCATACGGCCATGTCTGCTATTTTGGTGGTCATCATCTGGGTTTATTTTGGTTATC
Source organism: Bacillota bacterium (assembly GCA_023415375.1). GTDB lineage: Bacteria > Bacillota > UBA4882 > UBA8346 > UBA8346 > UBA8346. Next base: position 13,329 of record JAEZKW010000072.1, on the reverse strand, counting down.
ACTGCGTAATACATTCGGCGGGTATTAATTCATTGCCGATAGAAATAATGGAAGCAGCCAGGATCGATGGGGCCAAGAATTGGGTTTTAATATCGCAAGTTATTATTCCGATGCTTTCTGAAGTAATCCGCGTTACTTTAATCATCAGTTTAATTGGCTCTTTTCAGCTTTTCGATTTAATTTGGATTATAACCGGCGGAGGGCCGTTTCATCAGACAGATGTGTTGGCTACTTATATGTATAATCAGGCTTTTCAAGTTCGGGAATTCGGGTATGCCGGTGCGATTGCGGTCGTTATTTTACTGTGCGCGCTTTGTGCCACTTTAGTCCAGAATTTGTGGCAACGCGAGAATGCTAAAGGAGGTCGAGGCAATGAAATCTGAGCAAGACCAATTGAACCGAAATTATCTGGCCAAGTTGTATTTAGTGATCATGACTTTGATTATCTTAATCCCTTTGTTTTATGTTGTCTTTATTTCCTTTCAATCTTCGGATGAGTACTATAAAATGATGTGGCCCCGGAGCCTTAATATAGGGAATTATAAACTCATCGTTTGTGACCCATACTTTTGGCATTGGACAATAAATTCCGGGGTTATAGCACTGGGAACATTGTTTTTTGTTTTATTGATGGGCTCAATGGCGGGCTATGTGGTTGCTAAGTTTTCTTCCCGTTTGATTCGGGTTTTGGCCGTAATTATTTTAGGAGCATTAATGATTCCAGTCCATATGGTGATGATGCCGCTCTTTATTCTTTCACGAGAGTTGGGGATCCTCAACACTTCTTTATCCGTGATAGGGCCCGGAGTGGCATTTGGGGTTCCACTTGCAATGTATATTTTTCGTGGTTTTTTTATGGGTATTCCGGATTCACTGGCTGAAGCTGCCCGGATCGATGGCGCCAGTGAAATCGGAGTATTTATGAAAGTAATGATGCCGATGACTAAACCAGCCATTGCCACCGTAGGTATTTTTACATTTCTGGGATCTTGGAATGGGTTTTTACTTCCATTAGTGTTGTTGCAAAAAACTGAAAATTATACTTTGCCGGTAGGCCTAGCTACTATCGGTACTCAATACTCCACCAACTATCCGGCCCGGGCTTCGGCAATGATACTTATCAGTTTGCCGATGATTTTGCTTTATGCCAAATTTAACAAAATGGTGATTCAAGGGATGGTAGAGGGTGCTGTGAAGGGTTAAGTTTCTCGAAATGATTCCTCAAAAAATCTCCCCTTCCAACTGTTTCAATAGTAGAAGGGGAGGCTGATTCATTAGGGCACTGATTATTTATTCTTTATAAAAGCCCAAGATGCTGCCGTTCTACCCACCCTCGTTTACCGTCCTGCCTTCGTATTAAACACCAATTTCCTTGAGTCGAGCTAACCATAACCCGGCTTCCCTCATCCAGATTGAAATAGGTTGTTCCATCAGGCTTTGGTTGGCTAAGCACTGGAGCGTTTCCTTTAATAGCCACAGCTTGTGTTTGGTGTTGATCTATCATTGTAATCGTCGTCAGGAATATAAAACCTATTAAAAAGCAAGAAATAAAGCAGAGAGGGATTTTATATAATAACCGGAGCTGTCCGGAATCTTTTTTAACCCGGGCCGGGAATAGTATCCATATAATGACCAGCAGAATCAAGATATAAAAACAAATTGAACTGCCCAAAGACAACCAATTGAGAGGGGCCAAATGAGTCATTAAAGAATAAAAAACATGCCCCCAATTAACCTCCCCCTCTTTGACTCCCTGTAAAGCCAGGCTCAGATTGGTCTGCAAACCTTTATCGAGAGGAATGAAACGCCGGGCTTTTTCATAATTCAAAATGGCAAGCCCCTTATGATTTTGTTTCAAATACGCATTCCCTAAATTATAATATAGATTACCGTTTTCACACCCTGTGGCAATGATCTGCGAATAAATTACAGCTGCGTCGCTGTACGCGCCCTTTTCATAGAGTTGATTGGCTTGTAAAAAAAGGGTTGTATTACTTGATACCGGTGACTGGGATGTGAAGCCCCAACTATAGTTGAAACAACAGAATACCAGTAATATAGTAACATAGAGAGTTAATTTGATTTTTAGTAAGAATTTTTCAAGTATCATCAGCTTTACTCCTTTGTTGAGAGATAAGGGCCGAACGCTAACACTTGCGCGGTTATCTCCAATTACCAAAATTAGTTTAGCGGATTTCATCAAAAGAAGCTATGATTTGCTTCATTTTCTCCAAAAGCTGCGCTGCTTCTTCCTGAGTAAATTTCATATGGGCGAAACGGTGAGAATCATATTGTTCGAAAAAATACTGAATATCTTGTAAGATGCTAGAATGGATTTCCTTCCCGGAAAGTTTATTAACCACAGATCCGGTCATGCCAGCCGCGGCGAGTTCAAATCTTTCGGCCAGAAACTCCCGGAGGATTCGGTGTAATTGATCGAGCAATTCATCATAGCGGCCTTCCTGGGAAATGATTTGGACTGCAGTCATTTGTTCCTTGGCTAAATTACCGGAACGAATCGCTCTGGCCCGAGGAGAATTCGACTTCATAAATTCGATATGTCTGCGATATAAGATGGCTCCGGTCAACAGCAACAAAGGAAGTAATTGCCAGAACCAAAACCAGGGTTCCTTAACCCATTGCCACCCAATCGAATACAATGTCCCAAGCTCTTTCCGAATAGTAACCATTTTCGATTGAGTCAGATTTTGGATTGTCGGATCTTGAAGATCATTTTTAAAACCAGGATTGTCCTTGACCGCTATAGGAAGGGCTTGGACAACAAGTTGTCTGTATTTCCCGGCATTTGGATCAAAATAGGCCAAAGAAAGCGGACCGACTTGTTTAACATGTTTATCAACGGGGATTACGATTTGTTCAAAAATAACTTTTCCTGCGGTTGATAAATCCGATTTTTTTAACGCACTATAGGCTTTGAGACCAGTAATATTCTTCAAAAAAGGCGCAGATACGACTTGGAGGTTGCCGGAACCTGATAGCGCCATCCGAATGGTAATGGGTTCGCCCAATTTTACCTGGCGAGGGTTAGCGGAAACACTAAGCTGGAAATTACCGACACCTCCCGAAAAATGGTCCGGTCTGCCCTGACTGGGCACGTCAGAGACCCTTACTTGGATTGGATTTGCAGTTACGTCCATAGCGCGGCGTCTGCCGGTAGTCGTTGGGAGATAAAGAGTTTCACTGATGGGACCAAGTTTAAAGGATCCTGTCTGTAAAGGGCTTAGCCAATAAGAAAATTTAATTACTTGATAAGAGCGACCATTGATTCGTACTTTTTCTTCGGAAGAATTGTCGATCTTGTCAAGCATAAATTCAGGTTGACTCAGTGTCGGCCAATCTACATTGTTGACAACAATATCGCCGACATATAAAGTAACGGTAATCAGGACACGTTCACCAAGATAGAAATGGGTTTTCGGCAGTGAACACTCCAAATATAGTGGGCCCTGAACTTGTGGAAGTTCAATTGAACCCAAAGCTTGGCCGACGAACTTTTCTACGGTTAAAGTATTTTGCGATTCAGCTCCCAAGGCCGTTTGGGGAGCATCCCAGAAATAAAATGGAATACAAAATAAAATACAATACACGATCCACATTTTGTGATGTAAGTTGGTTGTCTTCATTATGATCCCTTCCTGCTTTGGGGGTTATTGTCTTAACCTCACCAGCTCTTAACCGGTTAAAATCGAGTTTACCAGTCTTTACCGCTTGGCGGATTACTGTCCGGAATTATTTTTGCTTTCAACTGTTCAGAATTTTGAGTGTTCTGAAGCATATCGTTGGCTTCCTGCTGTGGATCCTGTTTGGTTTGGGGCTTGTTAGCCATCTGCTGCAAATGAAGCACAGCCAATTCATAATTGTATTTTGCAGATTTTTCGGATGGGCTTGCCAGAAGTGCCTTTTTGTAGTTTTCAACAGCAGCCGTATATAACTTCATGGCAGCCTGGCTATCTAAGCCGTCTCTGGAAGCAGCCTTAAAATAGGCATTCGCCAGGTGATAATAATAAGTATCGGCATTTTTAAATTTTTGATTTAATACATCCACATGGGATTTGCTTTTGGGAATACATTTGGTAAAGTTAATGATGGAACGCTCATATAACCCTGTCTGATAATAACAGAGGCCCAAATTGTGGGAAATAACCCTGGGGGTGGGGAGATCAACGGCTAAATCCTCGTAAATATTCTCCGCTTTTTCATAATTACGAATTTGGAAGAATTGATTGGCCTTAGATACCCGAATGGATTGCCCCCAAACCATATAGATCATCGTCGCGATTGCTACAATAAAAAAGAATCCTACGGCAAAAAATATCAGAGCTTTTTTAGACATCAAGGAGCCTCCTCTTTCATTGTTGAAGTGGGACGTTTGAGGAAAGGACGAATAAGATTTTTGACTAAGCCTGTCCATTTCGTTCCAAGCCCCAGTTCGAAAAGGAAACAAAGGAAAGCTAAAATCAGCGGTATTTGGTAACGCTCGATATATTGTTTTTGTTTCTGGCCGGTCAGGGCAGTGCGGTAATATTTTAATAATTGTTGACGATAAAGTTGTTCCAAGCCAAGAGACATGCCATCTGCTTTAATATAAGATCCTTTTCCGGCAGATGCTATATTTTGGAGGAGTTTTTCATTTAAAGCCGTAATGACCTGTTTGCCGGTATTGTCTTTAACATAGGAAGTTTGACCGTTTTGATCTTTGATTTGAATCGGAACACCTTTCGAACTTCCAATGCCGATAGTATAAATTGCAATACCCTCTTTGGCAGCATTTTGGGCTTCCCCCACCGGATCTCCATCGTGGTCCTCGCCATCAGTGATTAATATGAGGATTTTGGTACCCATCGCCGATTTAAAAGCTTTCCTGGCATTGGAAATCGCCGTATGAATGGCGGTTCCTCCGCGAGGGATACTTTGGGTATTTAAGCTATTCAAGGTAAGATTAAAAGCGTTGTAATCCATAGTGAGCGGGCACTGTAAAAAACTATCTCCGGCAAATGCAATAAGACCGATGCGGTTGCCCGGTATTTTACCAAGGAAATCTTTTACTGCGAGTTTGGCTCTTTCCAAACGGTTGGGTTCAACATCACAGGCCAGCATACTTTTGGAAGTATCAAGTGCAAGCATAATTTCTAAGCCCTTACTTTTGGATTGCTGCCATTGATAACCCCACTGGGGTCCGGACATGGCCAGTGTCAATAAGAAAAGGCCGCATAGACGAAAAATCCACTTTTGATAACGCAATTTAACTAAAGCCGGATCAACGATTTTGGCTAAGCTGGCCGGTGCTGCGAAAGATTGTAGATCACGAGAATTTTGCAGATAAGCTCTGGTAAAAAATAAAATCAGTAATACAGGCACTAATAATAAGGGTAGAAAAATCAAGTTTGCGAATCTCATGGCAGTCTCCTAAAAATGGTGTTGCCCAGAATTGTATCAAAAAGCAATAGAATCAATCCCAATAGTAAAAACAGGGGATAGAGTTCTTGATATTCTTGATATTGAGGTGAATTCAAGCTGGTTCGTTCCATTTTGTTAATTCTTTCAAATATTGCAGAGAGGCCTTCAGTATTCGTAGCTGGGAAATAACGCCCTCCGGTTTGGGTTGCAACCCGAGAGAGCAAATTCTCATCAAGATCGATGGGTATATTTTGATAGGTACGACGGCCTGTGTCATCCATTACAGGGCAGGGAACCGGTCCACCTTTGGTGCCTGCACCAATTGTGTATACAACGATTCCTAAAGTCTTGGCGACTTTAGCCGCAGCCTCCGGCATAACTTGGCCAGCATTATTGACTCCATCGGTGAGTAATATAACGACCTTACTTTTGGCTTTGGAATCGTGCAGACTGTTGATTGAAGTAGCTAAGGCCGAGCCTATAGCAGTTCCTTCTTCAATCGTTCCCGATTGGACTTCGCTAAAACGGCCTAGGCACCAATCGTGATCCCAAGTCAAGGGAGAAAGAATATAGGGGCGGCCGGAGAAAATAATGAGTCCGATACGATCATTCGGGCGTTTGGCGATAAAATCTTTGGCCACCTTTTTTACGACTTCCAGCCGGTTGGTCCGATGGCCGTTGATTTGGAAATCCTCAGCCAGCATGCTTGGGGAAACGTCGATGGCCAGCATAATGTCAATGCTTTCCCGGCGAAGCAGGGATTGATTGATACCCAGCTGTGGGCGGGCTAAGGCAATAATGATGCATATCAAAGCCGCCAAAGGAAACCAGGGCAAATATCGCACAATACGTGTCTTCCAAGTGGGCTTCAGAGATTTTATTTCTTTGAGATCCGAATAGTGGACAGTATTGACATAGTTGCAACTATCCCAATGACGACGACCTCCGAAAATCAAAGCCCCAATGAATGGAACCAAAACCAGTAGGAAAAGAAGATAAAATGGATTATGGAATATCATGATTGATGCTCCTAAAACGTTGTTTGAACCGGTGCTGCTTCTGAAATTTCAGACTGCACAGGTATCTCCTTTGTTGTTTCCACCAACTGTTCAATATGGCCTAAGTCCTTTTCAGCCTCTTCGATGGAGGGGAAGTGGTTTGCGAATTTCACTAAATCAGATTGCTGCATAAAATCTTTTAACAGCAATTGTTGTTCGGAATTTAGAAAAGCTCCTGTCGTTAAGCGCATTAAAAATTCTTCCGTGGTCATTTCCAAAGCCCGGATAGAGTAGCGGTTTTCCATGTATTCACGGATACATTCACTCAATTCGAAATAAAAAATCTTAAAACTTGCAGGATCAGAAAATTCCATTGTTTTTAAACCGGCTAAACGGCGTAAAGCAATAATGTGGGCGGGTTCTTTCTCTGCTTTGGAGGCATTTTGACCCTGGAGCAGAGAACGCCGGTAGAACAGAAGGAGTACTCCAACCAAAATTAAAATCAAAGCTCCGAGTAAAAAGTACTTGAGCACGGAATAACGGGGTTCTAAGCCCAAGGGAGAACAAATCCCTTTGATGTTGAAAGTTAATAATTCCGCTTCCGATATTCCTTTCGGTAAAACTGAAGATAGTTTTACAGTCATTGGAGCAATTTTAATCGTACCGCGCTGTTCTGATGAGGTTTGATAAGCAATCGTAGTCGCCGGTATTTTAAATTGGCCCGCATGCCATCCGGCCATTACATAGAGGGTTCTTTGCCGGATGCCCTGGGGATAGACTTCAGTTTTGAAAGGCTGTTTGCTTTTTAGTTCCAGCCCCCCGGAGGTTGACTCATCAAACTCGGGGAGTTGATATGAAACTCCCTTCCGGGCCTCTACTGTTAAGATTAAAGGGATCGAATCACCAATATGAAAAGGTCCGGCTTTATCGAGGTGAAGCCGGGCTTTGATGGTTTCTTCCGGTTTCAGTGAAAGGGGTTTGGAATAATTACAGCCAGCCACCATCGTCAGGATGATGGCGATCAGACTGAGTCGTTGTAAATAAAAAAATGATGTCTTGCTTGAAGAACGCTCCATGGTGCCTCCTTGCTAATGACTTCGATGTTGCCGCTTCATAAAGAATTTCTGGAGCGGTTCAAGATAAGATTTATCAGTAGCAATTTCTATTACATCAATTTTATTTGCTTTAAACATTTGTGCATTTTGCTTGATGCGGGCTAAGGCATTGTTGTGGAATTCCTCCCGGGAGCTTTTCGATGAAGTATCAAAGAAAATTCTTTCTCCGGTCTCATTATCTTCGAATTCAACAATCCCAATTTCAGGAAAGTCGAGTTCGCGTGGATCAGTGATATTCACGGCGACCAGATCATGGCGGCTGGCAAGACTCTTCATAGGCTTTTCAAAATTATTGTCTCGGAAATCCGAAATCAAAAAGATAACACTGCGGTGTTTGAGAACCTTGTTGACGAAATTGACGGCTCCGGCAATATCCGTTCCGGTACCCACAGCCTCAAAGCCTAAAATCTCCCGGATAACTCGTAATACGTGAAGGCGCCCGTTTTGAGGGGGAAGGTATTTTTCGCAAGTATTGCTAAAAATGAGTAAGCCAACTTTATCATTGTTCTTGATGGCTAAAAATGCAATTAAAGCTGAAATCTCTGCGGCCAGTTCACTTTTTAAATTGTCGGTTGTTCCAAAATGCTGAGAGCCGCTGAGGTCTACCATTAACATGACTGTTAATTCCCGCTCTTCGATATAGCGCTTAATATAAGGCGACCCGGCCCGTGCTGTGACGTTCCAATCGATAGCCCGGATATCATCGCCGGCGACATATTCACGGACTTCGTTAAACTCAATACCCACGCCTTTGAAGGCACTGATATAACTGCCGGAAATAACCTCATTACTCATGTGGGAAATCTTTAATTGAATTCCTTTAATTTTTTTGAGTATTTCTTTTGAGAGCAAGGTAGGGCCTCCCGTTTAGAGTGATAGGCTGAACGCATGTAAATTTTTCAAGTCTAAATTGGAATCCTCCAGAATACAGAATCCAGAAGTCAGAAGATAATATTGAAACCCAAAAGCAAAGACTAATTAACAAATTTGCCAAAAGAACTTTTCCTGGATCCTGAATTCTGTCTTCTATATTCCAATCATCATTCCGCTCAAGGTACCGGGACTCCGTCAAATATTCTTTGAACGATATCTTCGGCTGTAATTTCACTGGCTTCAGCTTCATAGGTAATTACAATACGGTGCCGTAAAACCTCCAGACCGATCATTTTGAGATCATTGGGAGTGACATAACCACGGCCATGCATGAAAGCATAAGCTTTGGCTGCAAGCGTCAGGTTGATGGTTGCACGGGGTGAAACACCATATTGGATGTATTCGGCAATATCTAAGTTATATTTTTCAGGGTCCCGAGTAGCGCATACCAAATCAACGATATATTCCTTAACTTTGGGATCCATATAGACTTTGTCGACAACCTTGCGGACTTCCAAAATCTCTTCCGGTGTAATTACGGGCTCAATATCATCGGATTTGCTTGTATGGGCCATCCGTTCCATAATCTTCAGTTCATCTTCCTTTGTCGGATAACCGATTTTCAATTTTAACATGAACCGGTCCAACTGAGCTTCCGGAAGAGGATAGGTACCTTGTTGCTCGACTGGGTTTTGGGTTGCTAGAACCATGAATGGTTTATCCATGGGGTATGTAGTATCACCTATTGTTACTTGGCGTTCTGCCATTGCTTCTAGGAGTGCGCTTTGAACTTTAGCGGGAGCCCGGTTAATCTCATCAGCCAGAACAATCTGGGCAAATATAGGGCCCTTTTTGGTGGTAAAATTACCGGACTGGGGGTTATAAATTAAAGTACCCACTAAATCTGAAGGTAATAAATCAGGTGTAAATTGAATTCGTTGAAAATTAACCTTAACACTGTCTGCCAAACTTTTTACAGATAAAGTTTTTGCCAGGCCCGGCACTCCTTCCAATAAAACATGACCATTTGCCAGTAAGCCCAGTAATAATCCGTCAATCAAATTTTCCTGACCGACAATAACCTTGCTGACTTGATTTTTAATCTTCGTCACAAATTCACTACGGGCTTTCACTGCTTCATTGATTGCTGCCAAATTCTCACTCATGCGAATCCACCTTCCTATTGTGTCAGTTTGTATTTATCTGAAGTTTTTCGTTACAAAAGCCAATTTTTGGTGTCCAAATCAGTGCTTTGTAAAATAACCCAAGCTACCTTTAGGAATGTTGGAATTTTTAAAAAATAATTCGGCTATTTTCGGTTTTTTCCTGCAAGTTTCCAGGAGAAATAGTAAATTTAGGGTAATTTCTAAAAGAAAATAAGAAAGAAACAATTTGTTCGAATCCACTCGTGATCGAGCTTAGGGCTTTTTTTAAGTTTTCAAGGAAATTTAAAAAGAAATTTAAAAAAAATAATAGCCAGAACTTTTTAGTCTTCTGGCTACCCATTTTTACTTTTGGAAAGAAAAAAATTTAAAAGGGGTCGTTTAGATATTGCCTTTTAAGCCGATAGTCTCAGCAACTTTTTGCATGCCTTTGAGGGTTTCTGCGATGACAGTGTCCAATTCTATCCCAAGATTTTTAGCACCTTCCTCAATAACTTGGCGATTAACTCCAGCGGCAAAGGTTTTGTCCTTCCATTTTTTCTTGATGGACTTAATCTCCATATCGAGTATGCTTTTGCTGGGACGAACGAGCGCAGCTGCTGTAATTAAGCCAGTTAACTCATCAATAGTATAAAGTACCCATTCCATTTTATGGATTGGTTTGACATCGACACAAATTCCCCAGCCATGGCTTTCGATAGCCCGGATACAATCTTCAGGCCATTTTTCTTCCACTAGAATTTGGCGAACTTTTTTACAATGTTCATCAGGGTACATTTCATAATCCAAATCATGACAAAGGCCGATAATACCCCATTTTTCCTTGTCACTTTCTCCAAACAACTCGGCAAAATGCGTCATCACGGCCTCAACAGCTAAAGCATGCTTAATGAGGCTTTCATTTTGGTTGTATTTTTTTAAAAGTTCATAAGCCTGAGAGCGGGTAGGAGTAGACTGAGACATATTATAATCCTTCTTTCAGAAATTAAATTTTATTAGTTATTATCGGTAATCATAGTTTTTCCTGCCTGGCCATAAAAAATCTTTAATCGGAAGGGCCATTATTTATCACCACAGAGAACACAGATGGTCACTGAGTAGAATAAAGGTAATGATAAATAAAGTATCTTTACAATCTGGAATTCAATTCTTTTCGAAATTGCAAAGTTCTAAAGTGCGGTTTTCTCTGTGTTCTCTGTCACGCGTGCGCACCCTCTGTGGTTTAATATTTTTATATGGTCATAAAGGTTAGTCAGCAAGTCACCAAGCCATATGTTGAATGTCTAAGGGCAACTCACCCCTCGAAAGATATTGCCGATACAGTATTTATCTGGCCCCTCTCTACTTTGATGATAATTTTGGGTGTTTTGTCAGTAGAGAGGGGCAAACAACACTCGGTTTATTTCGTTTCCTTATAAAAAAACATCTTGAACCTCTTAACACCCCTCTCTACTGAATTTTCTTCCTCGACTTGGCTTCCGGGTTAGAGAGGGGCTGGGGGTGAGTTTTGTTTAGACAAATTTCAACTAGCTAACATTCTTTCTGGTTGCTGAGTTAACTTTATAACCATATATTTTTATATTAGTTTTTAGGCTGCTGGAATATTTTTGAAATACTAGTTTCATATAGATGCTTGATATATAATAGAAATGAAACTTGATAAGAAAAAGAGGGGCCTTTTGGACCGTAAAATTTTACATATTGATATGGACGCTTTTTTTGCTGCGGTGGAGCAGCATGATAATCCGAGCTTTCTGGGTAAACCGGTCATTGTTGGCGCTGATCCAAGAGGACGGGGCGTTGTTTCAACTTGTTCCTATGAGGCTCGAAAATATGGCGTTCATTCAGCACAACCGATTAAGGAAGCTTACCGGCTTTGTCCGCAAGGGATTTTTCTACCAGTACGAGGCAGCCGTTATGCCGAAGTATCCCGGAGCATCATGCAGTTATTATCAGAATATACACCACTCATCGAACCGCTTTCACTCGATGAAGCTTTTTTGGATTTAACCGCATCCCAAAAAAATTTTGGGCCTGCAGAGTTTATCGGAAAAAGGATCATCGAAGAAATTCAATCTCAAATTGGTCTTTCGGCTTCGGTAGGAATCGCACCCAATAAATTTCTGGCAAAACTTGCCTCAGATCTCCATAAACCCCACGGTTTCGTTGTGATCACCCCCGAAAATGCCCATGATATTTTAGAAAATCTTGGTATTGAGAAGCTCTGGGGAGTGGGGCCTAAAACTGCAGAGGTACTTCATGAAATGGGGATTCACACCATAGGGATGCTGCGACAAATCAATCCACAGGTTCTGGCGGATAGTTTAGGCGAAATTGGTTTACAACTCTATCAATTAGCGTATGGTCACGATGAACGTCCGGTTTCTCCCAGCGAACCGGTAAAGAGTGTCGGTCATGAAATTACTTTTCAGGTCGATACGGAGGATAATGGATTTTTAGCAGGAGTATTGCTTTGGTTATGTGATCAGGTAGCTCGCAGGCTTCGACAAAATAGCCTCAAGGGCCGAGTGATTACAATAAAGCTTCGTGATTGTAATTTTAAAACCCTTACCAAAAGAAGCACCTTGGAAGAACCCACCGATTTTGAGGAAACTATCTATCAAGAAGCATTAAAGCTTTTTGGGAGGATACCCCGCGTGGGGCTTAAGGTCCGGTTAATTGGTGTGAGCGTGAGTGATTTTGAAAATAAAACATCTTTACAGTTAGGCCTTTTTGATGCAGAGCCTCAAATGCCACAAAAAGATTTGTCGAAATTGCACCAAACGCTCGACCAATTAAAAGATCGTTTTGGTGAGAAGATTATAACCAAGGGAACAATTTTACAAGTTCAAACTCAAGTAGGAGAGAAACATGATCCTCATGATCCCTGAAACAATGAGACCGGCTCCGAATAAACAATTACAGGAAAGCAACCCGTCACGAGATTTATTTCAAATCGGGAAAATTCATTTATTTCTTTTCTTTAACCTTCTTCTGGTCATTACCTGCAGTTTAATTTTTGCAAAGCAAATGGTTTTAGGCAGTATTATTCTGGAAGTTATGATACTACTGGTAACTGTTGGATGGATTGGACTGCAAAAAATTGATTATCAAGAAATTCTTAAATTGAGGATGCCGAGTTTACGGAACATTGGTGTAACTCTGATTGTAGTGACTTGTGGCATTTACATAGCCTCTTTTATAGATTTATTATTTCGCTATTATCTCCAAGGCTGGGGGAAAATCACCCCGTTGAACATTCCAAAACCTCAAAGTAGTTCGGAATTTATGTTTTCTTTGTTAGCAATCGTTATTTTACCGGCTTTCGCTGAAGAAGTACTTTTCCGAGGTTTTATCCTCCAGAATTACCAAAAAATTTTAGGAAATGGTCAAGCAGTTTTTTTGAGTGCACTTTTGTTTGGAATTGCTCATTTAAATATTCAGAATTTTTTGGGGCCATTCATTCTGGGTATCTTTTGCGGGTGGTTGGTTTGTTTATTTGACTCGATCTTTGTTGCTTGCCTTGGTCATTTATTGAATAATGGTTTGATTTTTGCAATGGCTTGTACGATACCGAATTTTGGAAATCCAAACTTGGTTCGAAGTGGTGATCTAGTCATTCAGATCCCGACTTTTGTAATATCCGGTTTAATAGTATTGATTTTATTTCTGCACTACAACAATAAGGTCGCGAAAAAGCGAATCAAGCCCGGGGTGTTTTTGACGGTGTTAGGTCACTGGACAACTTGGCTTTTATTATTG
>JAEZKW010000040.1 GCA_023415375.1 Bacillota bacterium | reverse complement strand
TACCCACTCATCCAGATCAAGGCAAACCGATTGTGGTTATCATAGCCGATAAAATGGACAGCATAGAACTATTCAATACTAAATTGCCCGCGATTCGGAAATTGTTGAAATTAGGGAATTGCGGCCTAATGAACGTTCGTAGCAGCAAGGGATATACTGATTCCGGAAGCGGATACTTATCCTTAGGCTCAGGTAGCCGGGGAAACACCGTGGGCCAACCAGCTAATTCCATAAATCTGGAACAATTCGTAACCTACAATCCATCGGCTAGCTATTTCAATTGGGGCCTGGGAATTCCTTTAAAGGTTGGTACCGGGCAACGTTTGTTCGTACCGGAAATCGGATGGTTAAATAACTTGGCCCGCCAGGAAGACCATCAGATATTCCCCGGGCGACTTGGAAGTATTTTTCATCACGAGGGCTGGCGCACCTGTTTAATCGGCAATGTTGACAGCGCTGATCAAGAGAACCGGCCTGGCGGCCTTTTTTTAATGGATCAAAATGGAGTGATCGACGAAGGGTCCATTGGTCCTCTAATCAACGAAAACGATTTCGGATTTCCCTATTTATACCGCGCTAATGTAACCCGGATCCTCTCCGAACTCCGGCTGCATCTAGCAAAACAAAAAATTATTGCTATCGATTTCGGAGATTTTGCTCGCCTGGATAGTTATAGAGACCAGATGAGTCCGGCCCTTTATGAACGTGTAAAACAACAAACATGGCAAAGGTTTAATTCATTCATTGATCAGATTTTAAAATTGGGTGCCCCCAAAATGTTTACCACTATCCTGTTTTCCCCTTCCATCTCCAAAGAAGGGACATCAACCAAAAATCTGTTGGCTCCCATTGTACTATATCGTCAGGATACTCCCCCCGGCATATTAGTGTCTGGGACAACACGCTGGCCGGGACTGGTGGCTAATGTTGATATACTGCCTACTTTAGCAAGCATCGCTCATTTCAAAAAAAGCTCCTCTTTCACAGGAAAAGTTATGGTTTGTCAACCAACAGCGAAAAGTATAACCAAACTTCGTGTCCTAAATGAACGCTTAGTGGCTCTTAGTAGCACTCAACGCCCCATCATTAACTGGTATCAAGGTATTATCTCTTGTTGTTGGATAGCTGGCTTACTGAGCGGTATTTTTTTTAAACGGCGCTGGATTCGCGATTGGTTGGTCAGTTTGGTGATCGTAATCCCTTTAACTGTCATCCTCCTGCCCCTCTTCCCAATTTTCACATGGCAGATTAGCGGATTTTTGGTATTAACTATACTATTGGCAGCTATCTTTACCCGGATCAAAGAGATCAATACCCGGATCCTTATTTTATCGGCTCTTATCTGGCTAATCCTCATTTTTGACCAAATAACAGGGTGGCGACTTATCCGTTTCTCCGCTTTAGGATATAGTGCTATTGCCGGTTCCAGATATTACGGCTTAGGCAATGAATTTTTAGGAATCTTCCTAGCAACCGCTCTATTATTTACGGATTTATTAAACCGTAAAATTAAATCTCGATTATCAACACCGGTTATTCTCGGCCTAACGATATTTATTTTGAGCTGGCCGCAGTTTGGAGCTAAATTTGGCGGGATTTTAGCAGGAACCGTCGGATTTGCTTATTATTTGGTAAAAATCTATCATTGGGAATGGAAGAACCGCAAATTTTGGCTTGTTTTTATTAGCTGCAGTTTGGTCTTATTTGCGATTGGCTGGTGGGATAGCCTGCGTCAGCCGGATACTCAAACTCATATCGGCCGTTTTGTCCATCTGCTCTTCAATAAAGATTTTGGACAAGTCAATCAGATTATTTTCCGAAAAATGGCCATGAATCTGAAATTAACCCTATCTAGTCCATGGATTCGCATTATACTATTGGCCTTTATCTTGAAAGCAGTTCAACGCTGGCTGACGGGACGAAAAATGCTTTTACCTGAAGATAAACTGGTATGGCAAGCGATTCTGGTGGCCGGAACCAGCTCTTATTTAGTCAATGATGCCGGAGTTCTCGCTTTTGCAACATGCTTGGCATATAGCTTCTCATACCTGTTACTTAAACTCGATAATCAGGCAAGTCCGGACTTTATCTGGAATTGGATTCCCAAAAAGTTTAAAGTGTAGACATGTTTAAGGAAGTGTTCCACCATCATCAAAGAAGCATATTCCCGTTAATTTCGATCTTAAACTGACATCCCAAAAAGATGGCGGCTCTGCGGCACATCATCATTCGTACCAGAAAAATCTCAAAATATTCCATCACCGGACAGATTGAATTTTCAATTTTAATCTCCAGTGTGATGCTGCGTTTTTCTTCATTTACGTTTAAAAAGGAATGTACTGCAGCATAGTTAACCCGGTCGTGAATGTCAAAAGTAGCTAAATCGGTATTTCTGACCCTGCTGCGGTGAACATCCGATTTATCGGCTAGAATTAGGGCTGCGGCTACATTATTGACCGCTTCACCACATTCTTCTTCATGATTGCCGATAGCACCAACCATGGTTGCAGCCTCAGCAGGATCAAAACCTTGGTCCAGCAGATAATTTAAGGCAATCACAGCCCCTGAGCGCCCGTGATCCCGCCGGTTTACAATATTACCGATATCATGAAGATAACCCGCAATCGAAGCGAGCTCAGCCTGACGTTCCGGATAACCCAGACGCAGCAGAATATTTTGGGAAATATTCGATACCAGACTGGCATGGCGGAAGCCATGTTCGGTATATCCCATCACACCAAGATGTTCATCGGCTTTTTGAATAAAAGCGGTAATAGCCGGATCTTTTTTTATTTCACTAAGTGTCAGTGCCATATTTTCACTCTCCTATTTCAAAAATACATTGAGCTTTGATGCGTAATGATCAATTTGTCCAATAAAAAAAAGAGAGCCAAGACTCTCTTAATTTTTAACTTTTGATACCGAGCTGCGGGAAAATTTCAATTCTACTTTGTCAGCAACCTTTAATCTGACATCATCCTCATCCAATTCGACGATTTCACCGTGTAGACCACCCGCAGTGATTACTTTATCGCCTTTTTTCAGGCTATTTAACATTGCTTGTCTTTGTTTTTGTTGTTTGCGTTGCGGCGCTATCATCAAAAAGTAAAAAATCGCGAAAAACCCAACCAAAATCAAAATTTGAATCAACCCTGCATTTCCAGTTGTTGCCGGCTTGGCTGCTGCTGCTAATAATAAGTTCATACAATCACCTCCTTTTAACAAAGAATAATTATTCGACAAGAAACAAGATTTTCCTTTCAGTCACCCTGATATTGCCGAAAAAATTCCCGTTTCCGTTCTCCAAAGGTATCGGACCTTAGGCCCTCTTTAATTTCTTCCATAATCTGCTTTAGAAAATACAGGTTATGATAAGTAATTAAATAACCCCCCAAAAACTCTCCAGCCTTAAATAAATGGCGTATATAAGCTCTTGAGTAGCCAGTTTTACAAGTATAACAACCGCATTTCGGGTCAAGGGGGCCGAAATCCCGGGCATATTGAGCATCTCGAATTAATACTCTCCCTCCGGAGGTCAGTGCCGTTCCATGACGGGCGATGCGGGTTGGAAAAACGCAATCAAACATATCAACTCCCCGTTCGACCCCTTCCCATAAGGCATCGGGAGAACCTACTCCCATCAAATAGCGGGGTTTATTTTCCGGAAGCGCCGGTACCGTATAATCTAGTGCTTCATACATCAAAGGTTTTGGCTCACCAACGCTCAAACCGCCGATGGCGTATCCCGGGAATCCCAAACTTGATAAAGCCCTGGCGCTTTCAAGGCGCAAATCCTGATAAGTAACCCCCTGCACGATCCCGAAAAGAACTTGGTCCTTCCGCTGATGAACTTTTAAACATCTTTCCGCCCAACGGGTTGTACGTTCCATGGCTTCTTTGGCCAATTTGTGTTCCGAAGGGTACGGCAGGCATACATCAAATGGCATCGCAATGTCGGCCCCCAGATCGGACTCAATCTCCATCACCCGCTCGGGGGAAAACAAATGGGCCGATCCGTCAATATGGGATTTGAAAGTGACGCCTTCCTCAGTGACTTTCGTCAATTTGGCCAGGCTAAATACCTGAAAACCGCCACTATCGGTTAACATAGAACCATCCCAGTGAATAAATGAGTGTAATCCCCCGGCCTCCCTCACGATATCCGATCCTGGCCTGAGATAAAGATGATATGTATTTCCAAGAATGATTTTAAAGCCGATCTTTTTCAAATCGTCGACCGTCATTGCCTTTACTGCTCCTTGGGTACCTACAGGCATGAAAACAGGTGTTTCAATTTGATTATGGGCAGTGGTCAACAAACCTAACCGGCCTTTATTTTCATTGGATTCTTTTTGAATCTGAAAGGAGAATGACATCTGGAAACCTCTTGTATTATTTTTGTGATTATAAAAATTACTCAGGTATGAAGTCAGAATTCAGTAGTCAGTAGTCAGAATGAACGCACTAAGTCTAAAAAATTAAACCATTACATAGCTTTCCGTTTTTACTTTTCATTCTGAATTCCGTCTCCTGACTCCTATATTCTATCTTACTGAAACAAGTTTATAATCATATTTTTATTTTATAAACATGGCATCCCCAAAGCTGAAGAAACGATAACGTTCCGCTATAGCATGGCGATAACATGCGGCAACAAATTGCTGTCCGGCATAGGCTGAAACCAACATCAACAAAGTCGATTTTGGCAGATGAAAATTGGTTATTAGTCCATCAATAATTTTAAATCGGTAACCGGGATATATAAAAATGGCTGTTTCACCAGAACCTGCTTTCAGACTACCGTCCTCGCGGGCTTGAGACTCTAATACCCTGACCACTGTAGTCCCGACTGCAATCACTCGTTTACCTGCTTTTTTTGTTTCTTGAATTTTCTGCACCAATTCACTTGGGAAAGAAAAAATTTCCGAATGCATCCGGTGTTCCTCAACCACTTCAGTTTTTACCGGACGAAAAGTACCGAGTCCCACATGCAATGTCAAAAAACCGAGCTGGACTCCTTTTTTCTTCAGCTGTTCCAATACCTGATCCGTAAAGTGAAGGCCTGCTGTGGGGGCTGCAACCGAGCCCTCATGCTTTGAATAAATCGTCTGATAACGCTTGGGATCGACTTCTTTATTATGAATATAGGGCGGTAAAGGGGTTTCTCCCGCCCTCGACAGCCACTCTCTAAAATTAAGCTCCAGGGGAAACTGAACAGTTCTACCGCCATCTTCCACGACTCCGGAAACTTCCCCGACAACCTCTTCAGGAAATATCAGTTTGACACCAGGCTTACCCCGTTTCCCGGGACGTACCAAACACTCCCATTCATTCTGACCAAGCTCCCTGATTAGAAAAACCTCGACTTTGGCTTCGGTGCCTTCACGCCTGGCGAACAAACGGGCTGGTATTACCCTGGTATCATTAAAAATAATTAAATCACCGGGTTCCAAGAATTGGACAATCTCATAAAAACGGTGGTCCTCCATGGTTTTCTGATTGCGGTCGACCACCAGCAAACGTGAATGGTCCCGGGGTTCTTCGGGTACTTGAGCAATTAACTCGGGCGGTAATATATAATCAAACTCATTGACCTGCATTCATTTTACTCCCATCCATGTGAAGATTACCGATATCCGTTATCGTGGCTCCAGGATAATAATGTTCCAAAATCTGCCTTTCGTTATACCCAGCTTCTGCCATACCCTTTGCTCCCCATTGGCTCAGACCCACTCCATGTCCCCAGCCCGAACCACGGAGCACCATCCGGATTGGGAATTTATCCTCTAACCAGGACCATGGATCCGGAAGATCCCAAGGTGGTGTTAAAACATCGGCAATAAGCCCGGTAATATCCGAATTTGCCATTAACGCTTGCGGATAAAGACTACCAGGTAACCACCATAGATTAACAAACGGCATCGGTCCGTAAATAATCCCAATTTGAACTCTGGAACTGGGGAGCCCCGTCAAAGATCGAAACTGTTCGCCACTGATAGTTCTCGAACTCAAATCACCCCGAAGGGCAATTTTCAGTAATTTCCCGTCTGGACCGTAACTAACCCCTGTAACCTGTTGCAATTGTCCCACCAATGGATAATAATGACTTACCAATCCTTGAAGTTCTTCCCAATTCATGGAGCGTGTCCACTGATTATAAGGTGAATTTTGATCCCAATCGATAGCAGGTTTCAAATAAGGCACATTATCATTCCACACTGTTGAGGCATCAAATGTAGAACCTCCGGAAGAAGAATGGTATACGGCCGAAATCACCCTGCCCCGGTAGGTAATAACTTCACCTGCCGTACTTTCTACCGCAATATCGGTGCTGGCCTTCTCCGAATCAATTCCTCCATACACCTGGCAATGATCGGTCGGGCAAAGATCAAAATTATTTTTGTCATGTCTGCCCAAAGACGCGATCGCATAAGTCCTAGCCGCTATGGCCTGGGCTTTCAGTGCAGCCGAAGGCCACGATGCCATGACTTCCCTGGGTACCACACCTCGCAAATAGTCATCCAGAGAAATATAATCAATCAGGCTGATGCGACTGTTTTTGGCCGAAATTAAAAAACCGCCCCGGTAACGGTGATTATTCCAAACCAAAGGATTAGGGCCCGGAATCACCAAAAACGGACCGGTGCCGATGGGGATATAATCAAGTTCTAATGTATCGCTAGAGGCTGTAAAAATAACTTGATCGGCTGGAACGAGAAGATTAACCGCTTTGGGACCCGTCAAATCCAAAATCGCCTCTATATCTGCTACATCAAGTGTTATTGTTGCCTGATCGACTGCCAAACCAACTTTAATGGGACGTAAATCCGCAGCCTTTACCGGGCATGCCGGATATCCTATCATCAAAAATGCAATCAATATTAAGATGTTTGTGAGCTTACTCATGTTGAACTCCTGGTCATTATCAACTTTCTTTGTCGCGCCCGCCCGTTTCATCCCAATAACCGAACTCTTTTAGGGAGGCTTCATGGTTCCGCCAGTTTTTACGTACTTTTACCCATAAATTCAAAAAAACGGGGGCATCCAGCAGACGTTCCAGATCCTCACGAGCAGCCTTTCCGATATTCTTGAGTCGCTCTCCCCCGGCCCCAATAATGATTCCTTTTTGAGAATCCCGTTCCACATAAAGAGTAGCCTCAATATAGATTCTACCGTTGCTGCGTTCCTTCATCTCTTCCACTTGAACGGCTATGGCATGGGGAACCTCATCTTGAGTAAATTGAAGGACCTTCTCCCGCAAAAACTCAGCTGCAATAAAACGTTCAGGGTGGTCAGCGAGTTGATCGGGGGGATAAAAAGCCGGTCCAATTGGCAATTGATTAACGATTTCAGCCAGTAATTCGGGGATACCCCGGCCGGTTTGAGCCGATACCCGAAATTGCCGGTCAAAAGAGTCTAATTTTGGGGGCATGCTATCGGCGGCCACTAAATCATCTTTATTCCACAGCACAAATATCGGAGTGGTAGTCTCCTTTAAAATATCGGCTACTTTTTGGTCGGCAGGGGTAAACCCAGTGCTACTATCCAAAACCCAAAGAATCAAATCGACATCGGGTAAAACCAATTGGGCAGCCCGGTTCATTTGATCGCCCAAGCGGTGCAGGGGTCGATGTAAGCCAGGAGTATCTACCCAGACCACTTGATAATTTTCAGTCGTCAAAATCCCGCGTAAAGAATTCCTAGTTGTTTGGGGTTTTTCAGAAGTAATCGTTATTTTCTGTCCGATGATGGTATTGAAGAGGCTGGATTTCCCGACATTCGGCCGACCAATTAAAGCTACAAAACCTGATTTAAATTTATGATTCATCGATTTTCCCAATTCCACTCCAGTAGCCACCGGTCTTCTCCGGGGCCGTAATAATCTTTTAAAAACCCAATTCGTTTCATTTGAAACTTATCCTCATAAATATGAAGCGCTACCTTATTTTCCGGATGAACTGTTAATTGGAGTCTGGTGAATCCGGCCCTGGGAATGGCTTCAAAAATATGACGTAAAAGAGCGGTTCCCACTCCATTCCCTTGATAATCAAGAGCTACTGCATAGCCATACAAGTAAACAAGTTCCGAATCGCGCCAATCTCTCATTAACTGGGCGATACCAACCGGTTTACCGTTCAATCTGGCCAAATAAACTCGTCCATAATGTAAAAACGGCGGTAAGGACCATTCATTTAGACTGGCAGGGCCAAAAACTTCCTCATCGATACTGAGCAAAATCTCCTGCAAATAATCATCTACTGATGTCACGATTTCTATACTTATTACCGACTCTTCCAACTTAAGCCCTCCATGTTTCAATCAACTAAACTTTTGGGTCCAAATGCCCCGGGTAAATATTCTGCTAAAGTTGTCTCTATCTTTTTCCCCTCCAGGTTCACTAAAATTAAGATTAACTCCAAGCCAAACTCGGCCAGGAATTGCCGGCAAATACCGCAAGGGGCGGCTGGCATTCTCCCATCTGTGGCCACGACCAGGGCTTCAAAATCGGTTTCCCCTTCGGACACCGCTTTCACAACCGCAGTACGTTCCGCGCATATGGTAGCACCAAAAGATGCATTTTCTACATTGCAACCACTATAAATACGACCTGATTTTCCCAGTAAAGCGGCGCCTACCTGAAAGTGAGAATAAGGGACATAAGCCTTTTGACGGGCGTTAAGGGCTATTTGAATTAATTCCTGTTTTTGACTTTCGTTCATACTCGTCACTCCCCTTTATTTCAATAATTGAAAAACAACCAAGGAAATTAGAAATCCGAGTACACCCCCGGCAATAACTTCAGGCCAAGTATGAACCTGGTTTTCAACCCGGCTTTCGGCTATTAGTAACACTAAGAATCCGGCCAAAAAGACTACCAAACTATTGTGACAAATAAAAAAAATAGCCGTGGCAACCGAGGCTCCAAGCGCAGTATGGCCACTAGGCATGCCTCCCTGGATCAATCGTCTTTTTTTAGTAATTGATTTACCAATAATTACAGAAACAATGGTCAATAAAATGGCTACCAAACTCAGGTAAGCCGGAGCTTTCTGCAAGGATTGAATCACTCTGGGAATCAGAGGATCAAACTTGGGAGCAAAAATTAGATATCCAACGATAATCGCCAGTACTGCAGCCACTAAAACGGCACCGGCGGCAACATTTTTAATTACTGCTGCCAAAGGGTGATAATGAGGGGTTATCAAATCCACAGTAACCTCTAGGGCAGTATTAATCATCTCCGTAACAATCACAAAAGCAATTGTCATAAAGAGGATTAGAATCTCCAATTTTGTCAATTGAAGAAGCAATGACAAAATTAAAACCCCGCCGGTGGCGAGAAAGTGCAAACGAATATTGCGCTGTGTTTTAAAAGCGTAAATAATACCTTCAAAAGCATTATTAAAAGAGTCGAGGAGGCTTCTTGACCTCAATCATGATTCCTCCCTATTTGAAAGGCAGCTAAAATCTTTTCTTCTTCAGCGCGCATCTTGGCCGTGTCATCCGGATTTTGATGATCAAAGCCCAATAAATGCAGTAAACCATGAATGGCTAGGTAATTAATTTCACGAATTAAAGAATGATTGTATTCCTTAGCCTGTTCGACCGCGCGTTCCATCGAAATGAAAATATCACCTAATAACTCAGGAGCATCTTCCGGTAAAACATCCCCACCTTCAGTGGCTTCTTCCTCCATTGCGAAAGACAAAACATCAGTAGGCTGATCCAAGCCGCGGTACTCAGAATTTAACTCCTGGATATATTGATTATCAACTAAAACTACACTAACCTCAGACTGGGGTTTTTGATGTGCATTCAGACCGCTCTGCAAAACATCTTCTAACAAATGCAGCCATTCATCCTCAATCGGTATAATTTCCTGAATATTATTTACCAGTATCGCCATTGGTCTTCTTCCTTTCAATTTCTTGGAGGACATTATCCGGATACTCAATCCGATTATGGAACATCCCGCCTAGTACTTTGATAAAACTATTTTTGACATTGTTAAGGTCTTTTAGGGTTAAATTGCATTCATCAAATTGCCCGTCATCGAGTCTCTCTCGGATAATCCTCTGTACCAACGCTTCAACTTTGGCAGGTGTCGGTTTCGGTAGAGACTTTACGGCTGCTTCAACCGAATCAGCGAGCATTACCAAGGCGGCTTCCTTGGTTTGAGGTTTAGGGCCCTCATATCGGAAATCTTCTTCGATTAAATTTTCCTTTTCAACCTGCGCATTTTCCGATGCCCTTTTATAGAAATAACGCACTAAATCCGTACCATGATGTTGCTCAATAATTTGCACCAACTTTTCCGGCAACCCATGTTCTCTTGCGATTTCAGCCCCTTCTTTAACATGATAGGTAATAATCAGAGTGCTGAGAGTAGGATTCAGTTTTTCATGGGGATTATCCTGGGTAAACAAGTTTTCCACAAAGAAATAAGGCCGTTTAATTTTCCCGATATCATGATAATAAGACCCTACTCGGACCCATAAGGTGTCGGCGCCGATCCCCTCTGCGGCAGCTTCAGCCAAATTACCAACCATAATACTATGGTGATAAGTGCCCGGAGCTTCGATTTGAAGCCGTCGCAGCAGCGGGTGGCCCGGATTTGAAAGTTCCAGCAAACGGATGGGTGAGGTAAGCCGGAATAGGTGCTCCAAAAATGGCAAGGATCCGATTGCCAGTACAGCCGATAAAAAGCCGTTGGCAATTGAAAGCATGACTGCCTGATAATCAAAATTCGTATGGAAAAGTAAATTAATCAAGGTTACCGTAACTGCATTGGCAAACATTAAAATGAAACCGCAACGAACCAGATCTCTCTGACGGCCGAACTTCAGAAGAACAAGTACCGGAATCACTCCGCTCACAAAATAAAAAATGGTCAATGCCAAACTATAGTCGACAATAACGCCTCCCAGCAAGCTAAGAAGCATGGTCACAGCCAAAGCCAGCTCAGGATTGATTAAAATCGTCATCAGCATTGAGCCGAAACTAATCGGCGCCAGATAAGGCAGGGTGTTATTCTCGGTTAAGGATAAAACCTTAATGAGACCCACTACAATAACCAGTAACAATAAGAGCAGGTATAATAAACGCTCCTGCTTGAACAATTCATTATGAAATTGCCAGATATAAAGCCATCCCAGACCGATGAGTAGAAGAATAAAACAGGATAGACTTAAAAAGACCTGAATCCGGTTTGATTGAGTGACAATTAGATGCAAATCTTGCAACATCTTTAAATCATTCTCAGTAACAACCTGGTTTTTGGCGATCAAAAGTTCCCCGGCATGATGAACGACTTCCGGCACTTCCTGGCGAACCCGGTTTTCAATCCTTTTTATTTTTGTCGCATCAATGATTAAATTCGGTTGAACGACAATTTCCAACAAATTGCTGACGACTGAAACAATTTCCGGGGATACCTTTTGGTCGGCAACCATTTGCGGTATTAAAAGACGGATATTCGCAACGCTTTTCGTATCGATTCTCTGATGCCGTTCGATATCAGTAATGATTTGATGAGTTTTGACCTTAAGCTCCTGATAAGAATCATCCGGCAATAGTACAATCCGCTTTAGTATGCTGAAACTTGGAGTTAGATAAAAAAACTTTTTATAGTTTTCAACTTGAAGCGAATTCGGATTTAAGGTCTTGGTTGAGTCTGCTATATATTTTTTGCGTTGTAAATCAATGGACTCAAAAAAACGGTTGAGTTTAAAAGAAATCATTTGGCTTACTTGTTCGTCGATTTGATAATTATCCGGATCCTGCATTGCAATATCCAGGGCCCGGTCCACCGCATCCTTCTGAGCGAGCCTGGTGGCCTCACGATCAGTGACATCCTTGGGGGCAATAATCTCAACCTTGCTGGCTTGTCCAACTTTAACATCAAATGTGTGAGGTGATAAATTAAACTGTAATAAAGTAATGAGCACGGAAAAACAGAAAATGATTAAAAAGCCCTCTCGAAAAGAAGGTAACCTTAAAATACCGGTAATTTTGTCCATCATCTCAATAGGCGAGTCTTTGCTTTTAGGTTTTTTGGAATTTACATTTTGGTTTTCATTGAGCTCCAAGATTGCCAGCTCCTTTAGATTCTGCCGTTTGATGATAACGCTCGTAGGCCCGAATAATCCGTTGTACAAGTTCATGTCTTACCACATCACGATCGGTTAACATGACCACAGAGATACCTGGGACACCGGCAAAAATTTCACCCACTTCGGTTAACCCAGAAATTGTTCCTTTCGGTAAATCCACTTGCGTAATATCGCCGGTGACGACAGCCTTTGAACCAAATCCCATCCGGGTTAGAAACATTTTCATTTGTTCAGGCGTTGTATTTTGAGCTTCATCCAAAATGATGAATGAGTCATCCAACGTACGTCCACGCATATACGCTAAAGGGGCAATTTCAATAATGCCCCGTTCTAAATACTTTTGGAATAAATCGACCCCCATTACATCATAGAGCGCATCATAAAGCGGACGTAAATAAGGATCCACTTTTTCCTGTAGATCTCCTGGTAAAAAACCTAATTTTTCTCCAGCTTCCACTGCTGGACGGGTCAAAATCAGGCGGTTTACCGTTTTTGCCTGTAAAGCAGCCACCGCTAGTGCAACGGCTATATACGTTTTACCGGTTCCGGCAGGCCCGATTCCAAAAGTAAGGCCATTGTGGAGGATGGACTCCACATATTGTTTCTGGCCAATCGTACGGGGAAATATTTTTTTACCACGCGCAGTGACAGCTACGACCTCTTCAGTAAGTGTTGCGGCCTTATTCAATTGATTTTCCTGAGCTAAATGAACGAGGTAGCGAATTTCATCCAAGGAAGCGATATGCCCTTTTTTCAACTGTTCACTCAAGAGTTCAATGACGGCGACTCCCTGATCAATTCGGGTTTGTTCACCAGTAAAAATAATTTCATTGCCCCGTGAAAAAATCGCTATATTTAAACCTTCTTCAATAAGCCGGATATTTTCCTCAAGCTTTCCAATCAATTGAGGCGCGATCCTTGGTTCAATTTCTAATTTGTATTCAACCTTAGTCAATAATAAATGTTACCCCTTTCCCATGAACCTGATATCGAGTTTTGGACAGTAAATTTTTTATTTTTGGACATTCAATAGTCTATGTCTATTCATTCTTCGTATACTGCCGTAGAACAAACTCACAGCTATCGAAATCACTATTAATTTTTCCCAAACGGAACTTTGTTTTTTAAAAATGAAATCTTTGCTATGTCTTCCTGTTTTTCGTAAGTCGTTGTATACTTGATGAAATTTCCTTCCTCGGTCCAAGTTTGACCGGAAGGATTCCCTTCAATATTCAATTTTTTGGCCCTTTCTTTCATTTCATTCAAAACAGTGTTTTCAATCTCACGACAGCTCCGGACCTTCCGATGCCAAATTACATTCTGCCAAGTATCTTTTATTATTTCTACACTCTCTAGCGGATTCCTTCCTTGATAAAGGGGTCGGTGCCAACGCGACCAAGAATAATTACGGAGCGGCCGATGGCCAAAGCTTATTAAAGGCAGGAGTTTACGTCCCCATCTTAATTTATACTCTCGAAAAAAATCTTGATTTAATTCAGGACGCCAAACAATTTTTGGTTCCACTGCTTCCAGATCATACCACACTTTGGCCGTAACAATCCCGCTAGCGGCGACCTCATGCTTCTCAAGTTCTCCGGTCTCCGGATTGGTTAGCCACTCCACACCGCTTATTAATAAATCCCCTCGCGCCACAGTATCACCTTCTTTAACAGCCGGCATACCCCTTACAACAACCATCTTGGTAATGACTCCATCTTTGGCAGCTACGATATCGCATGATTCGACCTGTGCCGGCACGTTTTTGCGTTTTACCACCTTCACTTCAGCTACAACCCCGCGTACGGTGATTCCCAGCCAAACGGCACCTGGTGTGTGAATCATGACCTCCCTTTCAATTAAGCTCTTTTTCTGCATCACCTCGTGGCGGGAGGCTCCTGCTTTCAATCCAAGGCGTGAAAGATTCGCCAATAATTGTTGCCGTTCTGTATCTTCAAAACCATTAATCTTGATAATAAAAACGAATGAACTTAAGTATACCAAGAAACTAATAAGTGTAATAGCCCCAATCCAGAAAATTTTGCGTCGAGCCAATTTGCGCCTTATAAAAGGCCACCCTTTTTTTTCATAAATTTTAACTGTGGTATGAGTTTTGCGGACAACCCCTCGAATTCTGGAAAAACCATGAGCCCGGATTTTTACCTCCATAACCTCGGTTCCCAAACGTTTTACATCCCATAAATACAATCCGGAACCCGTAAGTAAATTTAAAAATTTTTCTAAATATGAACCCCGGACTAATAACTGAATGTAGCCGGTGAAAAAAGAAACCAGTCTATCCAGATTCAATTCATTACCTCCAATCAATCCATTCCAACTGATTGATTTTCCCTTCAAGGATAACTTCATCTTTCACGGCCGATACAATTGTTAGTCCCGTGCCCGATATTTTTAATTCCCCAAAACGAGTATTGATTCTTACAATAGTCTGATCATATTCGATAACCCCGCGATGATTGGTAATCGTTAGATTTTTATTGCCGCTAAAAGTAATTTGTGGCCAATCGATAACCGTATCCAGCGGTATATCTAAGAGATTGGCTAGTTTGTGCGTGATTGGAATTCGTTTATGTTGCCCCAAAAAAATCCCCCCCTATGGTTTATGCATAGAGGAGGATGTTTTATTTCATATTTTTGGATTTGAAGATAATCCGATAACGCCGGTGGAAATAAATAAAAATTGATAGGAGAATTAATAGCCCCAAAATTACCAGTAATTGCTCACTGGAAAAAATAATTCGATCGAGCGGGTTGAATCCCTCGCCTGCGGGCGCACCCACTGCCAAATGATGCCGAAATGGGGCAAACACCGGCATTAATGGGCCCATCAGCAGCCAGGTAAATGCGGCGGCAAACAATCCGTGCAAAAAGCGGGCGGCCATATACGGAGCCATCCGAATATCAGTATCATGAATCACACTGGCTACCTGACCATGGACACACAATCCACTCCAGGCAATAATCCAGCTTGCAATCATCGCTTGATCAACAAGGGGAGCAGCAGCCCGACTCGCAGCCATACTACCCAAATCAATTTCTAAAACCCCGTAAAATACCGCATGGACCAGATGTGGATCAATATTAAAAATCTTTAAAATTCCCCCAAGAACCGGGACCAAAATCCTAAAAAATCCGAAAACCGTCAACATTTTTACAATCACAGAAAAAAGAATAATAAAACCACCGATCATCAGCAAAGTAGTTATGGATTCCTTCACCGCATCCCCAAGGAGCCTGCCGAAAGGGCGTCCGTCTTCGCGGCGGGCTCTAAACAATTCGCGTATTGCGCGTTTTACAATCCCGGATTGATAGGACCCAGAACCGTCATCATCAGATTTTTTCACTGATGAACGATCTTCTCTTTTATAGAACTTAAAAACAATTCCTACCGTGAAACTCGCGATATAATGGGCTAAAGCCAAGATAATACCCAAATCCGGATATCCAAACATTCCTACTGCTACTGCACCGAAAATAAATAAAGGATCGGCAGTATTGGTAAAAGAGAGCAACCGCTCGCCTTCTACTTGGGTGCAAAGGCCACTGCGGCGAAACTTACCCGTGATGACGGCATCCATAGGATAGCCTGCTGCTAGCCCCATAGATAAAGCAAAAGCACCGACACCGGGTACATTAAATAAAGGTTTCATTAAAGGTTCCAATATCACTCCAAGAAAATGGACGACTCCCATACCCAGCATCATCTCGGATAACACAAAAAACGGTAATAATGAAGGCAATACGATATCCCAAAAAACCTTTAGGCCTGCCATTGCCGCTTCAACGCCTTCTTTGGGATAAATCACTAAAGAAAGCGTAAGCAGACAGACCAAGAGCGCTCCAAGCAAAACCTTAATCTTTTGTAAATACATAACCCGCAATATCTTCCCCTCCCTAAGAACACCTACAACAAAAATAAACACACCTTTACAATATATGGGTGTGCCCGAGGGGATAGAATGCTTTTTTAGCTTTTAGCTGTTGCTTTTACATTTTCAAGAAGAGAAGGAGAGGTACCAAGGCGAAAAGCCAATAGCTAACCGCTAACTGCTGATAGCTAATAGCCGACAGCCAATAGCCATCCGCCAGTTATTATTGCAAATATTCCGGCGCAGGATTTTTTAATAAATATTCCCAAGCTTTGAGGGCTGCTTTGGCCCCTTCACCAGCTGCCACAATAATTTGTTTTTCCGGCACTGAAGTAACATCGCCGGCTGCGTACAATCCAGGGATATTCGTCC
>JAEZKW010000279.1 GCA_023415375.1 Bacillota bacterium | reverse complement strand
ATTGAAAAAATAGTGGTTACTGATGCCTGCCGGAATTGTGTAGCCCATCATTGCTTGAATTCATGCCCGAAAAAGGCTATTGAATTTGTTGGTAATCGGGCTTATATTAATAAAGAACGTTGCGTTGAATGTGGAATTTGCGTCAAATCATGCCATTTTGGTGCGATTCTTGAATTGGAACGTCCGTGTAGCCGTGCTTGTGACGTAAGCGCTATTGAGCCCGGTGAAAATAGCACCGCTCAAATCAATGGTGAACGTTGTGTCGAGTGCGGGGCCTGTATTTCAGCTTGTCCCTTTGGGGCCATTTCCAGTCGTTCCGATTTTTTTAAAGCCATTCGTTTACTACAAAGCGGTCATCCTGTGGCAGCACTGGTCGCTCCTTCTTTTGTCGGGCAATTTGGCCCTTTAGTGGATTGGGGCATGTTGCAAGCAGGGCTGGTTCAATTAGGTTTTCATCAAGTGGTTCCCGTTTCTGAAGGGGCTGCAATTGTGGCTGAGGAAGAAGGTACTGAGATCTGCCAGCGCTTAAAGAACGGCGATGGTTATTTACTAAACTCTTGTTGTCCCGCATTTAAAAGATTCGTTCAATTGAATTATCCATCTATCTATGATAGGCACATATCGAACACCGAATCGCCGATGTTGAAAACAGCTCGACTCGTAAAACAAAAGACGCTTGGGACAGACACGAAATGTGTTTTTATTGGACCCTGCATCGCTAAACAGGGAGAAGCAGCCCGTGAAGGCCAAGATTTAATTGATGCCGTGATAACCTTTGAGGAATTAGCTGCAATTTTGGTGGCTGCCAATATCAATCTTGCGGAAGCCAATGGAACGCGGACAACGGTCCATTCTCTCTCTAAAGCAGGTCTGGGATTTTGCTTATCCGGTGGAGTCGGAAATGCCGTTCGCGAGCAAATAACTAAGGAAAAAGGCGGATTGGATAAGGAAATTGGAGTCGTGACCGCTGCTGGGATAAGCAATTGCGATCAAATATTAAAAAAGGCGGCCGAAAATACGTTGGAGGCCGAATTTTTGGAAGGTATGGGCTGCCCGGGAGGTTGTATAGGCGGGCCCGGAACTTTGGTTGATGGCAAGACAGCAACTCGGGCATTATCCAGAATTGTTACTAAATAGGTAGAAGGGTCGTGATAAGAATGGATAACGATTCAATTTTTTTAAATAAAACAGGGCGTGAGGGGATGAAAGAAGGCATCCCGTACGCTACCATCAAACGCTTACCGGTTTATTATCGTTTTCTGGCTGACTTGGCTAAAAAAGAAGTTGAAAGGATTTCTTCTAGAGAACTGGCAGTTAAAATGGGTATAAACCCATCCCAATTACGGCAGGATTTAAGTTATTTTGGTTCTTTCGGACAACAAGGTTACGGTTACCGGGTTAATGATCTTTTACAGGAAATCGGCAGGATCCTTGGATTAAACCAACAATTGAAGATGGTATTAATCGGGGCTGGACACCTGGGGACGGCACTTGCTAATTATGAAAGCTTTACCCGCAGGGGTTTTGTAATCACAGCAATTTTCGATAATAACCCGGAGCTCATCGGGGATAATATCAGCGGTATTTTCGTTCAAAATATTAAAGAACTCCGTGAATATCTCCGTTCTCAACCGGTGGATGTCGGTATTATAACGACCCCGGCAGAATCAGCTCAGGAAATGGCCAATCTATTAATCGAAGAGGGCGTAAAAGGCATCTGGAATTTCGCGCCGGTAAGTTTAAAAATTCCTGAAGGGATTATACTGGAGAATGTTCATATCAGCGAGAGTCTTTTTTTATTATCTTTTAAATTACAACAAATAAAGAAGCCGGAATCCAATTAAAATGGATTCCAGCTTCTTTTATCTCGTTTATACTATTAGCTGGCAAATTATTGGGGCAACAGGTTCGTAGAGCGTTACTGGCTATTTTCACAGGGACTTTATTTACGGAACGTTCTACTCGTTAAATTTAACCGCTCACTTTGGCGACAGTCAGGGGCGTCCATGTTTGTTGAATGAATTCATACCGGGGATCGTCCGATAATCGCCGTTCTCCTTGTAAATTTTGATAAGCTTCAATATCCTGAGTACATTGCATACATCCAAGATAGGTTCCGTCATAATCCCGTAAAGCAATCATTTCGACCATAATTTTGTGTTTTTTTCTCGTTATATCAGATTTGACATCAAACCAGAAGCTTGCCTTATCCCGGAGTCCTTGTTTCATTTCCTGAATGATTTGTTCGGCTTTTGTACAACTGTCGGCCGGATGAAAAAGGCGAAAATTAGTTCCCATGGCAGAGAGCGGACGTTTGAATAACCGAGTTTCGTGTTTATTCCAAGCGATAATTTCATCATTGGCATCAATTATTAAGATTTCGACCGGTAAATTCTCATACATTGCTCGCACCATCCGGTCATTCATTCCATCAAGCATGGTAGCACCTCCCTGAATTCTTTCTAGATCCTATTTTAAACTTTGTCATTAAAATAACAATCTTTGTTATTTTAATTTACAAATATTCAAGAATGAAATGCCTTCTTTGGGAGGTAAAATGCACGAAACTGCATATTTTTATTTTTATAAAATATGAAACTTTAATACAAGGATTGGGGCCTAGACTCTAGAATTATCGAATGGTATTATTTGGTTTTTTCGGAGCTGAACCATGTGGATGAATAAGATAGAACGCTAAGAGGCCAATATATGTTGATATTTGTAAATCCTGCAGTAACATCAAATTTTGGATTATGAATCCCAAAAGGGATTGGGTAAAGTAAGGATTGGAATCTATTGGAGGTGTTAGACATAAAAAATGATTTGATGAATGCCGTTCAACTCTTCGATCTCAATCAAACCTTGACTGCCGCACTTTTCCAAAGGGTATCGGTTCCATGGAAAGTGTTACCTTTAATTGAAGAATATATAATGGATTTAGCTTCAAATCTCCCTTCGGATTTTGAGCGAATTGATGAAAATGTTTGGCTTGGAAAAGGCACGACTGTTGAATCGACTGCGATGATTAAAGGACCAACCATAATCGGTTATGATTGTGAGATTAGACATGGAGCATATATCCGGGGCAAGGTGATTATCGGTAATAATGCAGTGATTGGAAATTCCACCGAGATTAAGAGTGCTGTTATTTTTAACAATGTCAAAGCCCCGCATTTTAATTACATTGGTGATTCAATTTTAGGATTTGCAGCTCATTTAGGTGCAGGAGTTATTTTATCCAACTTAAAATCGAACCAAGATAATATCCGTTTAAAGAGTCCGGAAGGAGATGTTATCGATACGGGGCTTAAAAAATTTGGGGCCCTGATTGGCGATAAAGTTGAAATCGGTTGTAATGCAGTCCTTAATCCAGGAACGGTCATTGGTAAGGAGAGCGTTATTTATCCGTTAACAATGGTCAGAGGCATAATCCCGGCTAACTGTATTGTAAAAAATGATGGCAGCATAACGGAGAAATTTTAAATTTAAGCTCTGTTATAGACAGTTGTTGAAAAGAGTCCTGATAACTAATTCAAGCCAACCCTCATTCTTCGCCTCCTTGGAGGTGCACTTTCTTCCTCTAGGGAGAAACGAACTGTCATTTTATTATGCTTTTGATGAGAAGGCTTCGAAGCTAAACTTTTGCTCCTCCCTTAAGGTCGAATACTTTGTATTCACGGAAGCTAGTTGGAGGGTTGACCCAATATTCGTTATTGTAGTGTATATCAACATCTTAGACAAAGCCTAAATTTAAATACTTAACAATGCATAATTTATGGAAGGGAAGTTTAACCATGAACATCCAAATTGGATATTTTACCCAGCCCACTCAGGACTTTCTCTCTTTAATGGCATTACTTGATACAGAGTTTACCGCTAAAAACGGTGAGATTCAGAAAACTTATGACAGATTTAATAAGTTGGACGGGATTAGGGATTTTTTTATTGCTTACGGCGATGGTATTCCAGTCGGCATTGCAGCGCTAAAGTCACATTCCCCAAATACGTATGAAGTAAAGCGGGTATTTGTTAAAAAGGAATACCGTGGCCAAGGAATTTCAAAGCTTTTGATGAAGAAGCTTGAAGAAAAGGCCGCCGAACATCATACCCATTTTTTAATCCTGGAAACATCGGCTACGTTTACGGAAGCCCGCAACCTTTACCGAAGTTTGGGTTATCAAGTGATTGAAAACTATGGACAATACGTGGGCATGAGTTTGAGTGTTTGCATGCGAAAAGAAATTGGAAGATAGAAGTTTCTGGCTTGAGAAAGATCAATTGAAAGCTCATTTAAAATGAAGTTGGATAAGAGGTCACACAGATGATAACCGATAGCCAAGTCTCCAAAGATTTAGATG
>JAEZKW010000223.1 GCA_023415375.1 Bacillota bacterium | reverse complement strand
AGAGAATGACTAATATTGGATTTTGTCTTTGGTTTTTCACAGCCATGTCATACCGGACATATCATGTATCAGAAAAGTATACCGCTTCGCACAGGACTATTCCAAAACGACTATCATTAGTGCAAATAGAATCCATGTAATTTTTAAATCAAAACCCTTTTTTCATTATTGTTTTTTTCCTATAGCTGAACTTGTACGAAATTGAACTCCTCCACCTGGGCGAAGTTGGTTGGAGGAGGAGAGGTATGGCACCGTTAATGAATGGCAACAGCCAACCTGATCCGGTAGAGAGGTTGAGCCCGCGCGAAAAAGAAATATTACCACTTGTTGCCCAGGGTTTAGATAATAGACAAATTGGCAAAATGCTTTTTATTAGTGAAAAAACTGCCAAAAACTATATCACAAGTATCCGCAAAAAGCTGGGGCTTGCAAACCGGACTCAAATTGCTCTCTATGCAATCAGAGAAGGCCTTATTGATGTGAATCAAAAAAGTACTTAACTTTGTGTGTCTGTCCTAAAAGAAATTTTACGTGCTTGCGCGAAGATAAAGATATACAATATATTAACGCTTGATTATTCAATGAAGTTATATATTGTATATCTTGTTAATATCAAACCAAAACATATTCGGGGCCAAGGTATTTAATGTCAAGACAATGAATACCTCAGTTTCCCGTTTTTTCTTAAAGGGAATTAGCCAGGTAAAAAGAATTAGATTTTTACCGAAATAGTTAAGTGGAATTGTGAAAACAATTCCTAAAAAAACGCTAAGCGTTTTTAGGGATAGGGGGAAGATTACAGGTAATAGCATTCCTTGGTGGCATTCCAAGGAATGACACTGCGAGTAGTAGCACTAGTTGCAGTGTCTGCAAGGAAAGCTTGCTAGATGTGCTGTTCAAACAACAGATAAGCCTACACACTAACGTAAATTGCAGAATAGGTGATAAAATGAGTTGCAAACTATACACCAAAAATCAAAGAATTACTTTTGCATGCTATTCACTTCTAATCGCACTTTTCATTGTTGTAACCACTCCATCTTTGGCTAAGGCAGATGATCAAAGTAACAATTACGGTTCAATTTTAAACAAAGAATGGCATTCTGTAGTCGGCACCTCCATGGCTACTCTAAAGCAGGCAATAACCGGGAATACCGCAGCGGATAATTACCAAAGTAAC
Organism: Bacillota bacterium; assembly: GCA_023415375.1. Lineage (GTDB taxonomy): Bacteria > Bacillota > UBA4882 > UBA8346 > UBA8346 > UBA8346. Next base: position 17,777 of record JAEZKW010000223.1, on the reverse strand, counting down.
GGTTTATCCAGTGAGGAAGCCAAAATGATTTCTTTCATAAACCAGGAAAGAGCGAAAGCTGGTTTAAACGAATTAGTCATTGATTATTCTTTGGTTAAGCTGGCGAAAGAAAAAAGCATGGATATGGTATCCCATAACTATTTCGGTCATAATTCCAAACGGCTGGGTACTATCTATGATCAGTTGCAGCGTGAACAGATAGTATATGAAAGTGCAGCCGAGAATCTTGCCGGTACCGGAAATGTTCGTAAAGCTCAAGATTGTTTGTTTTCTAGTCCCACGCATCGTTGGAATATTTTAAATCCGAAATTTACAAAAATAGGTGTAGGGATTGTCCGTGGTGGGCCGTTTGGCGCAATGATCACCCAGTTGTTTCTGGGGTAAAAAAGGAATGCGATTTGCCTAAAATCAAAACCTTATCCCGTATGTGGTGACAAAGTTTTTGATACCGCAATCATCCGATTGCGGTTTTTTTATTGAGATCCGAAAGACGATTATATTTGGGACTTGATAGATGGCACATACTTTGACGATTGCATATACTGTAATAGAAATTTAGCACCCCTTTTAGAAATTCAAAATTCGGCAGAAATTTCTGCCGGATTGAAACGAAGGGAGGTAGAAGGAATGGAAATGGAAGATATCAAGGATGATATAAAAAAGAAACCCAAAAAGAAAAAGAATCCCAAAACCCAATCGGAAGCATCAAAAAACGGAAACCTAAGTATCGCAGCTCAAGATCCGAAGGAGACGAACGATAATAAAGATCTAAAAATTCCGAAGGGTTCTAAGGAGCCTAGGAACTCCAAGAATCCTAAAAATTCATCTAAAAAGAAGATAACTTCAACTCCAAAAAAGAAAAAAAGGGTTGAAGATGATATAAAAGTTACTAGTATGGCAACTAACATTGAAATCCCAGTTCAAACTGTAAAATTAACAATGGATAAAATCGCCAAAATGGTTGATGAGTTGATTGAGGAAGCGGAATCTCAGCCCATGGGTCAGGTTGAGTATTCAAATGAAGCGGTGGAGGAAATCGCCGACAATATAAAAGAAGTTAACCAAAATCTCGATAAAGAGGATTCCCAGGAGTTATGGGAAATTCCAAATACGATTTCGGTAACGGCGGATCCGGTTTTCTCTGAAAGTTCAAAAGTCGAAGTTGTCGGGAAGGTTTTGCTGCCTTTAACAGCAGTTAAAATCAGGAATATCGTTGGTAAAGTTAATGATTTAACAATTGAAATCATTCCTAATAAAGTCATTGTTCAGGGTATTGTTCATAACCAGATATTTTTTGTAGGTAACGATGGGGTTGTTCATCACCAGGCCAGTGATGAAAATTTCAGTACTTTTTTGGATATTCCCGGTGTTCAACCTGGAATGAACGGTCATGTAGCGGCAATCATCGAAGATACTATATCTGAATTGGCATCAAATGGTGCAAGTTTTCTCATCAAAACAGTACTGGAAGTCTTTGTAAAGGTAACTGAAACAGTTCAGATCAATGTAACAGCTGGTAATGGTCCAACACTTTATTTAAAACGAGTGGTGGGCGAAAATTCTACGCAAACGCTCGTTGAATCAGATTTAACATTGCTAACACCTGCTATTAAGATTGACGAAATCATCGGTAGTATTCGCGATTTGAATATCGAGACCATACGTGATAAAGTCATTGTTCAAGGCATCTTACATAAGCAAATCTTTTTTGTCGATACTTCCAATATAGGGCGGCATCAAGCTGAGGATACACCGTTTAGTTTCTTTGTCGACATACCCGGAGTAACCCCTGGAATGAATGTGATCGTTCAACCACGAATTGAAGGTATTTTTCATAACTTGTTATCGGATACATTACTTCAAGAAAAAGCAGTTCTCGAATTTTTTGTAAAAGTGACTGAAAACATTCTGTTATCTGTTGCTCTGGGTAATGGACCTTTATTAAAAGTTGATGAGTTTGTTGGCGAAAACACAGTTCAGAATTTGACTGAGACGTTGGTTACATTAAACAATCCGGCCGTCAAAGTAAGGGAGATTCTTGCCAGTCTTCGAAACTTGGTGTCCCATGTTATTCCCAATAAAGTCATTGTTCAAGGACTTCTTCATAAACAGATTTTTTATATAGGAACAAATAATATTGAATACCATCAGGCCGAAGATGTTCCGTTTTCAGTATTTCTTGATATCAACGGTATAACACCCGGTAATGATGTAGTCCTCAAAACGATGATCGAAGGCGTTTTCTTTGATTTGGTATCAGAAACAGAACTGCGACAAAAAGTAATTTTCGCAATAAACGCAATTGTAACCGAGCAAGTTCAATTAAATCCTATCATTGGAGTCGGTTCATTATTTGCTGTTGAGCAAGTTATCGGTGAAAATACCAAACAAATGCTTGTTATCAGCGAACAAGCGATCGTACCGCCGATTGTTCCACCATTTGTTCCACCATCGACCATTCCAGCGGTAACAACGGCTATCATTGAACCTCAAACCAATGAAGTAATGGGTTCACAACAAATTATACTTGAAACAAGAGTACGGTTACCGATGGTTGCTATAAAAATAAAAGAAGTTCATGCGTTGGTTTCAAATATATCAAACCATGTTATGCCTGAAGGTGTGGTCATCGAAGGAATTGTAAATATAACTACAACTTACGTGGGTAACGATAACATTGTTAGAGCTGTCAATACGGAGGAGCCGTTCTCAATTCTCGTAAGTATCCCTGGAGTAACCTCAAGCCAAATCAATAATATTGCGGTAAAGATTGAGGATATTATCTTTAATCTCTATCCGGCAGGAAATAAGGTTGATTTAACCATTGTACTACAGGGAGTCGTAAGCGGGTTATCAGTACAAGATGAAAGATTTACGGCTGTGACGGATGTTTCAGGGTCTGGTATTTCCCAAAATAAAGTTGCGGTTCAGGCTATGATATTGACACCATCCGGTGATCATTTTCAACAAATCGATGTTGTAACCGATGTTTCCGGTCCAGGAATTGTAGATGTGAAAAGACAAACTGTTTTATTACAGAGGGTTGGCGATAAGGTTGCTACGCCAATAACGATTGTTACCAATGTAAGTACAACGACTGTAAGATAGAATCGGGGTTTTAAACCCCGGTTTTTTTTATATATTTTTACTTCTCTTCTTTTGGACAACTGCGTACATATTTACTATAGTAATCAAGTTAATCTTTTTCCCTTATCCGACCCTGATCCGGATATCTTTCTTCAATTTTTTGAAACGAGTGCGTTTTGGCGAAAAAATTTTTCTTAATAAAGGAGGCTTAAGAACAATTATGAAGGTTTTAATCACTGGTATCACCGGATTTTCCGGTAGTCACCTTGCCGAATACATTTTAAGCCATGTGGAGGATGCCGAAGTTTATGGTTCGGTTCGGTGGCGAAGTAACCGCAGTAATTTACAGAAAATCGAAAACCGGGTTAAACTATATGAATGCGAATTAAGAGATGCAAAATCAGTCCGGGATTTGATTGAAAACGTCAAACCGAAGTATTTGTTTCATTTGGCAGGCCATAGTTATGTGCCGGCATCTTGGAATAGTCCCAACGATACAATTACCAATAATATCATTGGTCAAATTAATATTCTGGAAGCAGTTCGAAACATTTCACCGGATTGTAGAATCTTGATAGCGGGTTCCAGTGAGGAATATGGGTTGGTTCTGGATGAAGAGCTTCCAATTGATGAAGAAAATCAGTTAAGACCTTTGACTCCTCACGGCGTTAGTAAGGTAGCCCAAGATATGCTTGGGTATCAATATTATAAAAGTTACGGGCTCAATATTGTGAGAACCCGGGCATTTAATCATACCGGACCCCATCAAGGAGAACTTTTTGTGGCATCGGATTTTGCTAAACAGGTAGCTGAAATCGAGTTGGGTATAAGGGTCCCTGTGGTTTATGTCGGTGATTTGGAAGCCAGAAGGGATTTCACGGATGTTAGGGATATAGCATGTGCTTATTGGTTTGCCTTACAAAAAGGAAAAGCGGGAGAAGTATACCAAATTTGCACAGGGAATGCTTATACAATTAAAAAAGTCCTAAATATTATTTTGAGTTTTTCGGATAAAAAAATTGATATCAAAACAGATCCAACCAGGATTAGGCCTTCAGATGTTCCAGTCCTTCTTGGAACTTATAAAAAATTCAATAAAGTAACAGGATGGGAGCCCAAAATTCCTTTTGAAAAGACTTTGGCAGATTTATTGGACTATTGGAGAAACCGCCTAAAAGTTCAACAAATAAGTAACAATTAGTAAAAAAACAGAATTTACCGGGAAGTTTGCACTTTTACGACATTTAATAGCGCCTTATAATTTTTATTTTCATAAATTAATTCAGGAGGTGTTATTGAATGAGTAGTAAATGTTCGGTTCTTCAAGCTATTGCAAATGCATCTCAGAGTGTAGATTCTTTTTTAAGTAATCCGGCCGGTTTAACAGCAACTGCAGTTACTTCTTTAGTGAATCAAGTATTATTAGTCCAAGGGGCGGTTCAGGACTTACCAATCAATGCCGTTCGGAAAACCGATATTGTCAATCGTTTAAACCAGGCAGTCACTATTTTGCAAGGCGGCACAGGGTTAACGAATATTGAGATCATTTTAGCCGTATCTCAGATTCTGCAAACTGTGGCCTTAAAAGTAGAAAATCTCACTTTATCTTGTCCTCAAGGTATAACAATCATTCGTCCTTCCAATATTTTCAGCACGATTTGTCAATGCTAAAAAGAGCTTGATACGGTATGATTAACATAGGGAGCTGTTATAAAAGTTTTTAATATTTTTTAAAATACTTTGAAAACAGCTCCTTTTTATTGAGCTGTTTAGAGACATAATCCTGCCACCAATCCGAATATAGACGAATAACATATTAAAATAACGCGTAAATAAAATTGAAAAAAGCAGAGGAGAAATATGAAAGTCTTATTCACCAATGACCCTCCACTTATTAAATATGGGATTGCCGAGGGCTTTAAACAGATAGGCCATGAAGTCAAAGTAATGCAAGGAGATTCCGAGCGCTTATGGGGACAACCAATTCCCGAACAGATTAAAAGATTTCGAAAGGGAATCCAAGAATTCAAGCCAGATTTTATTTTTACTGAAGGACATCCGGGATTCGATTCCAAGAGTATTTGTGAAACGGCAGTCCGCTGTGGAATACCTCATTTGTATTGGGCAATTGAAGATCCGGTTTGTACCGATCTTACGATTCAAACATATGTCCCTTATGTGGATTATATATTTACCACAACGATTGAAAAAATACCGGTTTATAAAGCATTAGGAAAGAAAGCGGAGCTGCTTTTATTTGGCTGCAATCCACAGTTCCACCGGTTTACCGGAGTGGATCTCAAGTGCTGTTACGATATTGTTCTGGTAGCCAATAATTATTCATCAAGATATGAGGAGGTTAAGTGGTTTTTAATGCCGCTCGTGGAAAAGGGCTTTAACATTAAAGTTTGGGGGATATGGTGGGATGATGCCGCAAGGCCGGTGAATCTGCTCAAATTTCCGGAAATCTACGGTAATGTGCTTCCCTATGAAGATTTACCAAAGGTCTATAGCTCAGCCAAAATAATTCTGGGAGTCAATTGTGACGATACTTCCATGACCCAAACCTCGATGAGACCATACGAAGCTTTGGCTTGCGGGGGCGGCCTATACCTGGGCCACTATACGAAAGCCCAAGAAAATTTGTTTGGCGAGCTTATTTTTCAAACTCATAACACACAGGAGACCGTGACCGCCGTTAATCGGATTTTAAACTTAACAGAATCAGAGCGAAAAGGCATTGCTCAAAAAGCTCAAGATGAGGTTTATCAAAAGCATTCTTATGCGATCCGGGCTGAGCAAATCATAAGAGCTTTTCAAAGCATTTAGCCGCTGTTAAAAAATATTAAATAAAGGGTTCATTGATTGAAAAGAGGTGATCACGAGTTGTCCCAATGTATAGTAATTAACAAACCAAGTCAAAAGAAAGGCCAGATAGTTTGTATGTCTTCAACTCACTGGCATTTTTTATGGCAACGGCCACAACAGATCATGTTTAGACTAAGCCGGGAGTATAATATTTTATATGTCGATCCACCCTACCCAATACCTTTTAAAGATATCGATAACGATCTGAGTTGTCATAAAATCAATATTCAAAATCGCTTAAAAACGGTTAGCAGTTCACTAAAAGTTTTAACTCCCTATAAAATAGCGGATTGTGCGGAGAAAGCTGTTGCAGATGTGAATATTGAAAATGCCTGGTTTATCAAAAACCAGATTCAAAAAGCTTTAGCTTCTTTGAGATGGTACCATCCTTTACTATGGATTTATGATTTACCTGCAGTAGCTATAATTAATCAATTAGGCGAACGGGGCGTATTGTATGATTGCGTTGATAGTTTTTCCTCATTCAGCTGGGCTGATCCAAAATCGCAAAGTTGGGAAGAGGATTTATTAAATAAAGCGCACGTGGTACTAACTTCGGCGGATACTCTCTATAAAGAACGGTCTACTCATAACCATAACACTTATTTAATACCCAATGCCGCTGATTATGATCATTTCAGCAGATGCGGCAGTTTTGAAAAGGTAACTCCTGTTGAACTAAAAGCAATTCAACCACCGCGTTTAGCTTTTATTGGCGCTGTTTATGAATGGTTGGATTTTGAATTAATCGAAAAAATTGCGGCAGCGAACCCGGATTGGAATTTGATTTTCATCGGTCCTAAGCAACACAATCTAAGTGTACCCGAACATAGTAATATCCACTGGTTAGGCTCGCGTGACTATCAACAACTGCCATTATATATGCAAAATCTTGATCTAATGTTGATTCCCTTTCTGAAAAATGAAGTAACCGAGCATGCTAACCCAATTAAATTATGGGAGTACTTAGCGGCCGGGAAAGCGGTCATTTCAACCCGTTTACCGGAAATCCCGGAGATTCCGGAGGTGATCTGGCTCAGTGATGATCATCAAAATTTCATCGAGAACTGCTTTAAGGCTTTGGAATTACTAAAAAATTCTGAAAAAAAGTTGGAATTAATTAAAAAGGCACAAGCATTCGCTAAAAACAATTCCTGGGAAGAAAGATGTAAAATGATCCGTGTAATTCTTAAGAAACACTTTAACATGTAATTTTTTTAATGCTACTGATTTAAGTAGCCTCTTTTTTACCATAGCACTATAATGAGCCGCAAGTAATAACACCGGACTTAATAAACGAACATAACTTATATCAATAACTGAAGATAATCAAATTTTAGGTTGGTAAATTAGCATTTTTATTCATCGCGCTCTTTAAAGCTAAAAGATCTTTTAGTCACTATGGGAGAATAAAAATGAGAATTTTAGTCATCGCTGATCGCTTAATATTGGGGGGTTTAGAGACCCATATCATTACATATACGAATGAACTCTTGCGACGGGGGCATCAGTTACTTTTATATACTGCCCATACCGAGCCTGAGATTCTTGCCCAGATTGATAACAAAAACCATAATTTTCACTATCTTTTCTGGACTGAAAATCCGCTGCAAGATTTAAGCGGCTTTACACCGGATATAATTCATGCGCACCCTTTTACGGCAATTGTAAAAGGTTATGAAATCGCCCAAGCTTTTCAAAGACCGTTATTTATTACTATGCACGGCTTGTATGATTTTGGGCTGGATCGTTCACCCTTAGGATATCAAATTAGTAATCGGGTCCAAACAATCATCGCCGTTGATCAGGCGGTAGCCTCAGTACTAAAAAGTTGTACCCCTTATCCGGAGAAGATTGTAGTGATTCCTAACGGGATTGACCTGACGTTTTTTTATCCACGGCCATCCAATAAAAACGAATATAAGAATTGGGGACTATCACCCGAAGGGAATATTATTACCATTATCAGCCGTTTTGATGATGGAAAAGAACGACCGATCATACAATTGTTACAATGTGCCCAAGTTTTGGCAAATTCATTACATGGTTTACACTTATTTGTGGTAGGGGATGGGAGCCGGTTCAGCCAAATAAAATTATTAGTGAATCAAATCCAAGCGGAAGCTCAAAATCTTAGTATCCATTTAGTCGGCCGTCAAAATGATGTCCGTCCGTTTATTGATATCGCCGACCTTTGTTTAGCATGTGACCGGACTGCAATGGAGGCCATGGCCTGCCGGCGGGCAGTTTTCGCGATGAACGGTTGTGGCTTTGCCGGAGCCATCGATACCGAAAATTACCGGAAAATTTTATTAAAGCGCAGCGGTTACCGGGAGTACACTGATGCCGAACTTGTCACTGAATTATTGAATCTGATAGAGAATAAGCCCTATCGCAAGAAGGTAGCTGATAGAGGCTTCGAAATAGTACGTCACAACTTTAATATTGTGGACTCCGTGAATAAGTTGGAAAAGATATTCAATTGTAAATAAGCGGATTTGTCTTAAGGAGATTAATCTCTATGAGATTTATCTCTAAGGATACTTATCTCAGGAGGAAATCCATTATGGATTATACATCATCGATAGTCATTACAACTTTTCAGAGAGCTAATCTTTTAGAGTGGGGACTATCCTCCTTAACCAAACAAAATATTCCCTTTCCGTTTGAAACGATTGTTGTTAACGATGGGATCAAGGATGAAACAGAGGCTGTATGCAGGCAGTATTCTGAGAAACTTAACCTGAAATATATTTTTTCCGGGCAAAGGAATATGGATAATGGAATAAAATGGCGAGTACCGGGTTTTGCTTTTAATATCGGCGCCCGCCGAGCCAAGGGCCGGATCTTAATATTATCGTGTGCCGAGATGTTTCATATTGGAGACACTGTCAATGAGTTGACCAGTCCAATATTACAAAATAATACCTTAATTACGGTACCGATTGGCAAAGATGACCAGGAAGCCTTATTTTTAAATATGTTGATTCAAAAAAAGGGTAAAGTCGATCAGCAATTGTTCGATAATTTAGTTGACTTAAACGTTCATTTGCCTTTTTTAATCGCAATCGATAAAGCCCATTTTATGGCCATTAGAGGTTATGATGAGGATTTTACCGGTATTGCTTTTGATGATAACGATTTAGTAGATCGGCTTCTTGCATACGGCTGCAGGTTCTCACAGACTGGGGCTAAAGCAGTCCATTTATATCACCCTCGTTATGTTTATCAAGTCGGAGAATGCCCTGATTGGCATTATAACCGGAGCCTTTATTTGAAACGGAAAAATGATATTGTCAGAAATATTAACCGCGACTGGGGGAAATTATGAGTGTTTCATTTAACTGAGATCCCCAAAATAGCCCATTTTTACTGGGGTAACGACACGATATCCTTTTTACGATATCTAACAGTCTATTCGTTTAAAAAATTTAACCCGGATTGGGCAATCAAAGTATACTATCCCAAAATTAAATATCAGGGTGAAAAGACCTGGTATACCAGGGAGCATTCGCAAAAGTTTACCGGAACAAATTATATCGACCGCCTTTTTCGCATGAATATTGAAAAGATAGAGATCGACTTTAATAATTACGGTATGGAGAATAACATGCCGGAAACTTTCAAAGCCGATTTTTTGAGATGGTATTTATTATCAAACAGCGGCGGGCTTTGGTCGGATTTTGATATTATCTATTTCCGTCCAATGGATCGTTTTTATCTTAACACCCCGGCCAATAGGCACTTAGATACCCTGATATGCTTGCATTCCAATGGTTTCGAAACTTACCATTCGATCGGTTTTTTGCTTAGTTCGGTTAACAATCAGTATTATCAATTTGTCAATAGTAAATCTTTCGGAATGTTAAAAAAAGGAGATTACCAAAGCATCGGTTCCGGTATTTTAAACTATTATTTTCCAGACATGGCCCTTATTCAGAAACGTTTTCCGGCGTTAAATATTGGTAACATCAGTGCTGATGTGGTATATCCCATAAGCTATACCATGGTCCCTCATATTTTTCACACTCCGTATATGAATTACTTAACGGAATGTAGTATCGGTTTACACTGGTTTGCCGGACATCCGGAGGCCGGTAAGTTTGAAAATCTTATCGATGAAAATACCCATGTCGGCTATAATAATATCATTTCCCAGCTTATCCGGCAGGTTATTTGGACATAACACTTTTATCAAGTTTCAATGTCCTCATTCAATTTCTACAAAGGTTTGGCTAGTAGTAATCGCCAATTATCGGTAGTATGGTTTTGATGGTGGCATTTTGGATAAGATGAAATCACGGGGTGTAAAAGGACGGTTTTTGATTTCCTTAATGGCTGTGTAATTGATAGACCAGATATTTGTAAGCTAGCCTTTTCTCTGAAGAAAAACCATAATGGCTTATTTCAAGCTCACCTCGATTGATAGGTTTTTCATGAGCTCTTGCCATGAATATCAATGCAATATTATATTATTGCAAGCACACCGGGCTTTTTGAAGTTAACTCAGCCGTATGAACTTACATATTATTTAAAATAAAGCCGATTCATTTTAACACGAATCCGGCAAGTAACTTTCAAAACCAATTCTATTAAGAACTTGACGGTATTCTGGGACCAACGGAGTTGGTTAAAAAATACCGATTCGGCCAATTTTTCTGCCCCTTTCATAAAAATTCAATGGCGTGCACTTGTGCACAAGAGCACGATTTGCCGGATCAAGATTTTAGCGGATAGTTGTTCATAGGGAGGGTCAACTCAATTACAACCGGCTTAAAGCCGGTGGGTTATTGCACCAGCCAAAGCTGGCGCAGAACCCGGGGATTCAAACTCGAAGGCAACGTTAGGCTTAAGCTATGCTTGCATAGCTTCGAATTCGGCTAAAGTCGCCAAACGCGCAGGGTTTGAATCCTGTAGTTGAGGCGGGCAATCAAAGGAGGAAGAAATATGTCGATTGTTGAAGGGTTCTGTAGTACCTGCGAAATAATTGCTCATGAACGGGTCCATAAAAAATATAAAAGCCAATTTATATCGTTAGGATTATTCGATAATGAAGTCAAATGGTACAAGCGTTTTGCTAAAACCCCGGGCAATCCTCCACATACCCCAAAATTATTAGATTACTCCGGAGACACTCTGGTACTTGAATATGTTGGTAAACCTATCACTAAAGATAAGATTGTAGATAATTTTAAAGACCAACTTCGGCAAATCGCTTCTTTTCTAGAATATCACCATTGTCAGCACTGCGACATTACTTCGGGAAACTTACTGGTTTTAAACAACAATCTTTTCATCATTGATTTTGGATGGGCTATTAAAATGGATCAGAATCCTTATCAGAGATGGAAACATGTTAATAAGGAATTTTTAGATGGTATGAATAGCGGTTACCGGGCGCCCAATTGGCCCGATGATAAGTATTCCCTCGCCAAAATATATAAGAAATTTTCCGGGAATCCAAACAATAAATTAGTTTTTCACTAATATTATTTAGTTTAAATTGGAGGAATAATTAAAATGCATGATTTTAACGCTATTTCAGTAACTCAAATGCCAGAAAATAAAGTTTATGTCAATAACCCGACTCATTATGCCTTAATAGGTCAAGGAGCCCAGGGCGCTGTTTTTAAAATTTCCGACAGCCGGTGTGTAAAAATATATGCCAGCAATACTTTTGCAGAAATGGAATTCTCGGCTTATCAAGCGTTGAATAATTCATCCATCGTACCAAAGATATATGAAAAAGGCGCCAATTACATTATTATGGAGTATTTAAGAAGTCCTACTTTAGAAAGTTACCTGCAAAAGAAAGGTATGATACCTCAATGGGTCACTAAACAAGTATTGCATGTTCTGAAAAAAATGAAACAGTTTCACTTTACACGAATTGATTCTGCCCTGAGGCATATTTTTATCGATAAGAATAGCAATGCAAAAGTAATTGACTTAGTACATGCTTATACCATCAAAGAGCCTTTTCCGTCATTGTTGTTGAGTGAAATGAGGAATCTGGGGTTATTGAAAGCTTTCTTACAGCAGGTAAAAGAGCTTGAGCCTCAGTTATATCTTGAGTGGAAAAAATCTCCTCATTTCAAACCTGAGTAATGGCTGCTTCATATGGTTTTACAAATATGATGCTTCTAATGTTCCAAGTACAATAATTTGCTTCAATCAGAGCGCTTTTGAATCCAAAAACTACCGCTGCTGTTATGATATTTGGCCGGATCATAATGGCAAAAGGCCCTTTTAAAGTCCTCCATATGCTCCCGCATAATGCAATCCAGCGCCAATAAGATCCGAAACTGATGATTACAGCTTAGAAAAGCCTGGAGCAGATAAGATTCGGTCCATAACATCCGAAATGCGGGATTGGTGTAGTAAATGCTCGAATACTCATACGGCATCGGAATATCATGAAAATGTACAATTACTCCCGGATTTAATGACGGCAGGACCTCCAAAATCAGGAAATTGACATCGCCGCCGATCCGTACGGTATGGCCGGAATCGATGAATAAGATATCATTGGCTTGTAATTGCTGAAAAATCGCCGGATCTACCGTTTCCACTCGCTGCCCCATTAATTTACTCAGATGGTTCAAGCCGGGGTTGATAGACTGTTGGGGATACGGGTCGATAATCGTATATTCACATGATTTCAAAGACTCACGGGCGTTAACTTCCAATGCGGCATTAATCACCAGTGATGAGAAACCGGAGCCGATCTCTATCACATGGCTGGGTTTACTGAAGCGAATCATACAATGGGTGCTGGCAGCGCAGCCGAAAATGAACGAATTATTTTCGGTATAGTATTGCAACGGATCTCCATTGGACGACGGGGGCCAATTGCATTCATGTCCGAACTGTCCGCCGATTAAAGCTAAAAAAGCAAGTTGTTCGGCGATGTTCCATTCAATCCCTGGCAAATTGTTGCGACGAGTCCAAATTTGCCGGTTATTTAAATCAGCCAAATCGGGAACGGGGGAATAAAAATTGATCGGCAACGGTAAGCAGCCATGAGCCAGGCAAGCATCGGTACCCAGGCCAGTGGCTGTCATATGGCTGATTAACGGCGCCAAAACATTTAAAAAAGGCGTAGCTTCTTCCGGCGGCATGCTGCCGATTTGGGCTATCTCAGCTATAAAATGCTGGTAATTGAGGTCACTCATTCAAAATACACTCTCTTTTCTTCCAATCTTACGATACTTTGACTCTGTCTGAGACATTTGTCGATTAATATATTATGCTAAAACCCAAAGCAATTTCATTTTATTTCTAGTAAAACGCCTTATAATACCTTAAATATTTTATTCCCTTTACTTCGTTGCCACGACAGAGCCGGGGTGGATGACTGCCTGATGTAAGGACATATTTATAATTCAAATGTATAAGATTACTTATGAAGGATGATCTGCATAAATGCTTTATTGGCCTAAATTTTCACTCCAACACCCCTTTACGAATCGGGAAGGGGCCAGGGGTTAGGTCTGACTAGACATCTTCGACTTTACCATGTAACTCCTATTACCGGCGTATTTATCAATCATTTATTTTAACCTATTAGAATAAACGGAAATAAAAGAGAGGTTGTAGTAATGGAACACTCGGCAAGAATATATGTGGCTGGTCATAATGGCTTAGTAGGGTCAGCCATTAGGATAAAACTTGAAGATCATAATTATTCCAATCTTTTATGTTGTTCCAAGAATGAAGTGGATTTGCGAGATACTTCAGCGGTCCAAAAGTTCTTTGAGGAAACGAAGCCGGAATATGTTTTTTTGGCTGCTGCTAAGGTCGGCGGTATTAAAGCTAATTATTCCTATCCCGCCGAGTTTATTTATGATAATTTAATGATCCAAGCAAATATAATTCACGCTTCCTATCAATATGGGGTTAAAAAACTTTTGTTTCTTGGGAGTTCCTGCATTTATCCAAAATATTGTCCCCAACCGATAAAAGAGGAATATTTATTAAACGGTCACCTGGAAGAAACAAATGAACCCTATGCAATTGCCAAAATTGCCGGCATAAAAATGTGCCAAGCCTACCATAAGCAATACAATACCAATTTTATCTCGATCATGCCTTCCAATTTGTATGGTCCGAATGATCACTTTGACTTAGAAAACTCCCACGTTTTACCGGCTCTGATCCGCAAATTCCATGATGCCCAAGTTAATGAGGCTGATTATGTTGAATTATGGGGTACCGGGGAACCTAAGAGGGAATTTCTTTACATTGAAGATTTGGCAGATGCCTGTCTATTCTTAATGGAAAACTATAACGATGCCGGTATCATCAATGTCGGTACTGGTGAGGATGTAACGATAAAAGAATTGGCAGAGGTGATAAAAAAGATAACCGGCTTCCAAGGTGAAATTCGCTGGAATCATGATGTGCCTGACGGAACCCTCCAAAAATTAATGAATGTCGACAAAATAAATAACCTTGGTTGGAAAGCCAAGGTTCCGTTACATGAAGGAATTAGCCGAACTTACCAGTGGTTTCTAAAAAACCACCTCCATTGATAGAAATAGTTAATATGTAAATTTAAGCTAAATACCAGGCCATTGTATTGATTAATCCCTCTTTCAGAGAGATTCGGGGGTTGTAACCCAATTCCCTTAGTTTTTGAATATTGGGACATCTTCTTGGAGTACTGCCGGAAGATAGCTCCCGGTTCACAATATTAATTTCAATATTAAGTAATTCTGCAATTGTATATGCGAGATTTGTTATTTTGATTTCTTCCTGATCATTACCAATATTATAAATTTCATTCATGTTATCAGATTTTAGTAATAGAATTAAACCATCAATGAAATCGTCAATATAACAAAATGATCTTGTTTCATTGCCTGTTCCTTGGATTGGAAAATGAATCGAAGGGTTACTAAAATTATTGCTCAATTCCTTCATCCGAAGAATGAACTCAGGGATTACATGCTCAAAACCCATATCCGGCCCATAAATATTGTGAGGGCGGAAAATAATATACGGTAAAGAATGTTTACGGCAATAATGAATGGTCAGAAGCTCACTTATTATTTTGCCTCCCGCATACGAATATCTGGGATTGGTGATATCGGGTATAATCGCCCGTTCGGTCTCAAGAGTGGGTATGGTCGTAGGTTCCTGATAAATTTCAGATGAAGAAGCTAAAATATATTTTTTGATACCATTTTTAATCGACGCTTCAAGGGTATTAAGGGCGCCTTTCACACCAATGTCTAGTACTTGTTCCGGAATTTGATAAAAGAACTTGGTTCCATTAATAAAAGCCAAATGAATAACAACATCCATATTTTTACAAGACCGGTCTACCAACTCGAAATTTCGAATATCGCCATCCAAGAATTCTATTTCATTTAAATATTCTTTAAGCTTGCATTTTCGGCCCCGAAAATTGTTATCCAAAACTCTGACTGTATAACCCTCATGGACCAATCTTTTAACCAGGTTGGAACCGAGAAATCCACTCCCACCGGTAACCAATACTTTATCCATTATTGTTTTCCCCCGACTTTTCGTTCCAATATCCCAGGCCCTCATAATGAATGTCATTCATGTTGTTGAATAATTCTTTATTATAAAGCCGCCAACTATCATAGAAAATAGCCGGTTTATTCATGGTATTCACCAGCTTTACAATATCAAGTTCTTGATATCGGCGATGATTATTTCCAACAATAACAACATCTGCTCCCGCAAATCCTTCTTCAAGTGGAACCGGTCTTAGCCCTTTTTTCCTTAGGTCCGATTCTCCGACTATAAAATCATGCACGACCACATCTGTTACTTTCATTGCTTTAAGCGCATCTATAAAAATGAGTGCAGGTGAACCCCTTAAGTCATCAGTCTCCGGCTTTCCTTTAAAAGCCAATCCTGTAAAAAGAACTTTTGAATTTGACAAATTCTTTCCGTGGTAAGATAATAGATGATCAATTCGGTTTAGCACCGCTATTGGTAGAGCTTCATGGATACTCCGGGCTTCTCGAATCAGTTTTGGTATGAAATCATGCATTAACGCCGAATGAATTAAGATATAGGGATCTTTTTCCAAACATGCGCCTCCCACATAGCCTGGTAAAGCTATACTCGTGCGCCGATAATCTTGGTTGGCTGCTTGGATAGCTTCAAGAGCATCAATATTGAGGTGGGAACACAACCCGGCAACTTCATTGGCAAACCCGAAGTTTACATCCCGGTAACAATTATCAAGAAGCTTAACCATTTCGGCGGTTTCCGGCGATGAGACTTTAACAATTTTCGGCGTTATTCTTTGGAAAAGAGCGACAGCCATATCTGTACTTTTTTGATCAATACCGCCGATAATCTGCGGCAAATGGGTCAATTCCTCAAGGGCTTTACCTTCAATGGTTCTTTCAGGACAAAAAGCAATATTGATTTCGGCCTGTTTTTGCTGTAAAACCGGCAACACAATATTGCGGGTAGTACCTATGGCAACTGTACTTCGCAGTATTACTAAACAATCCTCCGTGAGATGCCTTGATATTTCATTACTAATATTTTGAATGTATTGGAAATCAGGTTCTTTTGTTCCACTTTGTAAGGGAGTGCCGACAGTGATGATGAAAGCATCATATTTTTGTTCCGGTATTTTTGTAAAAACGGCAAAATTGTTATGAAGATGCTTTTGGAGTAGGGGCATAAGTCCTGTCTCGTAAAAATGCGGTCTGCCCGAATTAACGGATGCAACAATCTCAGGCTTTATTTCAACACCAGTAACATGAAAGCTTTTTTCTGCCATAACAACAGCTAAAGTCAGGCCTACATAACCTATCCCACAAATACAAACATGGCGGATTTTTTTCATGGGCTTAAGTATCCAGCGGCCAAAGTATTAGTAAACTGAGTTTGAAAAAAATATCGATATGAAAAGTTGAAAATTGAATTACTAGTACTTAAATCCGCATATCCCTTTCACATAAGAATAATTTATCTTATTAAATAACCCTTGGTATTGTGTAGTATCGTTATCATAAAATGTCTTTCGTTATGATTCTTGGTAAATAACCTTTTTTTCAATGTGATTGATTTCGGCCGCTATATCTGAAAATGAGCTCCAGTAGCTTGCCAAAATTTTTTGAGTGCTAGCTAAACAATATAAATCAATTACTGCATCTTGAATGCTTTTTTCAGTATCTCTACGAAATTCTTTGGAATGGAATATAACCCGGTTTTGATATCTTTTTATGAACAGATTCTCAATCTCAGGAGAGTCTGTGGCTAAATAAAATTTGACTTGAGGATTTTTAATGATTTCTAACTCCATTGCTATTATGAAAGCTTCGGTAGTGCTGTATTTGATTGCATTTTCATTATCAGTTCTTCGAATATGTATCCCGATAACGTTTTGATCAAAGTTGGATATATACTGGTTAATTATCTTTTGTAGCTGATCAATAGGTTTAAAATAATGAAAATGTTGGTTTTTGTAAACAATGCCGCCGGTTCTCATGTAGATGCTTGGAAAAAATTCAAATAATTCTTCCATTGGATAATGATTATAAAATAAATTAGCCAGTTCTTCCTGGTCCATTACTTTGCCTGCTTTTTTTTCCAGTTCCTGAACAATACTGGTTTGGTTGCTTTCAATAATCGAAATAAAAGACGGTAGCTCAAATAAGTGAGTAACCGGGGCTCCCATATCCCATGTTATCAGCCAGACTAACGATAACTGAACCCCCGCTTTATCTGCCAAAAAGATTGCTGAATTCAGCGCCCGCATGCGATTGCATAATCCCCCGGTGGGTTCGATGTATAGCATAACCCCTGCTCCTTTTAGTTAGGAT
>JAEZKW010000198.1 GCA_023415375.1 Bacillota bacterium | reverse complement strand
GAACGCCAGGTTGTCGTCTTAAAGGAAATGGGAGAAACCGCCGATAATATTGCTAAGAAGCTGGGAATCACTCAGAGTTCGGTGGCGACTTTATATAACCGTGCCAAAGCAAAGGGCTATGAAGTGGTCATTGTTCTACCCGGAACTGCTTTGGGGATATCGGGAGCCGATGATGAGGGATAATAAAGGAGAATAATGAATGGAAAGGACGAGAACCTTTTTGGATCACGATAATCGGGTTAATAAGAGTCCAAAAAATGTTCCGATCAATAATGTTAAAAAAGTAAGTAAGAAGTGGCATTTTCGGCCACGCTCGATATGGCCCTTTGTGTTATGGGGATTGGTTCTATTTGCAGGATTAAAAATCACAATTATTCCTTTGGTTGAAGGAATTTATTATTATATTGCCAGCACCAGTGAGATTCATCAGTTAAAAAGTCAGTATACGACGATGCAAAAACAACTAGGTGCGATTCGAAAAAAACGTGATTACATGAAAACGCTGTCTTATGTTGAAGAAAGAGCCCATGAAATTGGACTTGTTAAGTCGGAGGAGTCTCAAATGGTCGTCGCTGAAGGCCTACCAGATGATGAACTATTTGTCAAGAAAAACGGCGCCAAGAAAAAAACAGCAGTCAAAAACTAAAATTATAGAAAATTTAATACCAATATTCTGTACATAGGTTATGTATATAGGTTAGTGCAAAGTAAATTGAATGCGGTAAATCAAAAACAAAAAAATTGCGTTCGTTTTTGAACAGCAATTTTTTGTGTTGCATGGACAATTTAGAACTGTCAATTCTAAGTTGCTTTTGGTATAATTTGTTTCAGAACATTTCAAAGGAGTTTTATAAAAAATGGATTTAATCAAAGTCATTGCTGCAGAACTAAAAATAACGCCACGTCAAATTGAAAATACCGTCAAATTGCTGGATGATGGGAATACCATTCCTTTTATCGCCCGTTATCGGAAAGAAGCAACCGGTGAACTTGATGAAGAAAAATTACGGGATATCGAAGAGCGTTTAAATTACTTACGCAATCTAGAAGCCCGAAAAGGAGAAGTTTTAAAATCTATTGAGGAACAGGGCAAATTAACACCGGAGTTGGCTCAATCGATTATGGAAGCAACCAAGCTTCAAGAAGTAGAAGATCTCTACCGGCCCTATAAACAAAAGAAACGGACCCGGGCCATGATTGCCAAGGAAAGAGGCCTCGAACCCTTAGCCGATCTTATTTGGGGTCAACAACTTGAATCCGGGAGTATTGATGAATTGGTGGCGCCGTTTATCAACAAAGAAGCAGGAGTAGAAACTGCAGAGGATGCTTTGGCGGGTGCCCGAGATATTATTGCCGAAAAAGTTTCCGATGATCCCGATTACCGCAAGGTCCTTCGTGAATTTTTATGGGTGGAGGCTTTCATTGTTTCTGAGGCCAAAGAGGCGAAGAAGGGTAGTAAAAAGAACGAGGAAGCCGCGGAACTTGATGAATATAGGATGTATGCCGAGTTTAAAGAACCATTGAAAAAAATTCCTCCCCATCGGATATTGGCTTTAAATCGCGGTGAAAAAGAAGAAGCTTTGAAAGTGATTCTCGAAGGGGATCACGAGACCGCTTTGAATAAATTGACAGGATTGATCATTACCAACCCCAAATCTCTCTTTACTGCCCAGTTGGGAGAAGCTGTCGGCGACGGTTACAAGCGTCTGCTATTTCCTTCATTGGAGCGGGAATTAAGGGCGGCAATTACTGAAACTGCCGAGGAACACGCTATTAAGATGTTCGGCCTCAATTTGCGCAATTTGATTCTACAACCGCCGGTAAACGGACTACGGGTGATGGGAATTGACCCCGGATACCGCACCGGATGCAAGTTGGCAGTTGTAGATGAAACCGGTAAATTACTGGCAACGGGGACAATTTACCCTCATCCACCGGTTAATCGATGGGAAGAAACCTTGGAAGTATTGCAAAAGTTGGTAGAGAAGTATCAGATATCTTTAATATCGATTGGCAATGGGACAGCCTCCCGGGAATCTGAAACGTTAGTAGCGGAGTTAATCCATAGGCTGGGTGCCACCAAAACAGCATATTGTATTGTGAGTGAGGCTGGGGCTTCAGTGTACTCCGCTTCGAAACTAGCCAAAGAGGAGTTTCCGGATCTCGATGTTTCAATCCGTGGCGCCATTTCAATTGCCCGCCGGATTCAAGATCCTTTAGCTGAACTCGTCAAAATTGATCCCAAATCCATTGGTGTCGGTCTCTATCAGCATGATGTTGATCAAAAGAAATTGGGGGAGACTTTAGGCGGGGTCGTAGAGTCTTGCGTTAACTATGTGGGAGTGGACCTAAACACCGCATCTCCGGCGCTGCTCCAGTATGTAGCCGGCTTACAACCGGCAGTGGCCAAGAATGTAATTGCTTTCCGCGATGAAAACGGCAAATTTAAAAGCCGGGCCCAATTAAAAAAAGTCAAACGGTTGGGAGAACAAGCTTTCATTCAAGCGGCCGGGTTTTTAAAAATTGGGGATGGGGAAGAACCTCTGGATGCAACTGCAGTTCATCCTGAATCTTATGAGATAGCCCGTAATCTCCTTAAAAAACTGGGCTTTGCTCCCGAAGATATTCGCGATAAAGATCGGCTGGCATTACTGAAACTGAAATTACAGGAAGTAAATATTGATAAGACTGCAGTGGAGCTGGAAGTTGGAAAACCAACTTTGAAAGACATCGTAGAGGCGCTGGCTAAGCCTGGGCGGGATCCTCGTGAGGATTTGCCGAAACCGATTTTCCGGAATGATGTTTTAACGATGGAAGACTTAAAACCAGGAATGATGCTAACCGGGACTGTTCGAAATGTGATTGATTTTGGAGCGTTTGTGGATATTGGTGTTAAACAGGACGGACTCGTTCATATTTCTGAACTATCCGATAAATATGTGAAAAATCCCAATGATGTGGTGGCTGTGGGCGATATTGTAGAAGTCCGGGTCAAAGAAGTCGATTTGGTACGAAAAAGAATTGCTCTTTCAATGAAGAAAGAATCCAGTGAAGATGTGCCTCAGAATCCGGCCATGGCGGGAACTGAGACCAAAGGGCGGGCCGGACGAAGTAATGTTCCCAAAAAGCCGCCGCTGGAGAATAAAGATATTACAACAAATTCGTTGCGGGATAGCTTTTTGAAGGCAGGATTCAAGGTAAAATAAAAAATCTTGATATTTTTGCTGAATAATACAAAATTCGATTTCAGCTAATTTATCCTATCCCGATCAGGAATTGATCAGCTGGTATTGCCTTTTAAGGAATAAAATATAAATGCCTTAAAGAGATAATGACCTGGTGAATTCCTGTCAGGATAGGATAAAAAGTATCAATTCCTGATAATCCAATAAGCGATTCATCTATACTTCAATACCTACCTTTCTTAAATTAAATCCCTGAATGAGTAATTTAAATTTTTGATTTAAAAATCCCCAAAATTTGCAACCCATTAAGATACGCAATATGATCATTGCGCATGTGGAAATTTTTTCTATTTCAAAATTAGGCTAAATTCCGAAACCGATTCATATATATCACCATACTGCAATGTTTGACCCCGATATCTTCTACATTCAATGCTTTCACAAATTATTAGATAAAAAGTCTTTCATAAATATGTTGTTACTCCCTGGATAAAAATTTAGACCTTGCAATCAGAATTAATGATGGAGGTGTATCGATGATTAAAGTTTTATCCATCGATGGCGGAGGAATCCGGGGGATTATCCCGGCGATGGTCCTTTCTGAAATTGAAAAAAGAACCAAAAGGCCAATTGCGGAAATTTTTCAACTGATAGCGGGCACCTCAACCGGGGGTATTTTGGCTTTGGGTTTAACCAAGCCGGATGGTCAGGGCAAACCCCAATACAGCGCCGGTGATATGATTGAACTTTATCAAAAGGAAGGGAAGGCGATTTTTTATCGTTCATTGAGCCATAGGTTGCTGGCGCTAGGATTTATTCTTCGGGAAAAATACCCCGCGCGTGGTATTGAAAGCATTTTGGGTAAATATTTTGGGAACACCCACCTTAAAGAAGCGCTGACCGAAGTATTGATTACAGCTTACGATACGGAAAATCGCGATTCTTGGTTTTTTAAAAGTACTAAAGCGAGAAATGTCAATCATCCGGAAGCTGATTTTCTGATGCGGGATGTGGCTCGCGCTACTTCTGCCGCACCTACCTATTTTTCGCCTGCGAAAGTTAAAACCCAAACAGTGGTTGATTATTGCAGTCTGATTGATGGCGGAGTATTTGCTAATAATCCTGCTATGTGCGCGTATGCTGAAGCAATAGCGAATGCGCGTGCCCGTGATCGTCAAACCCGAAAAAATTCCGACGCCGGTAGAAACCGGCTTTTTTGTGAAAATAATGACGATATCCTTCTCTTATCACTAGGAACAGGTGAATTTTCCCGCCCACTACCGTATGTCAAAATAAGGCATTGGGGGATTCGGTGGGCTCAGCCAATTCTGGATGTGGTATTTGATGGGGTAAGCGACACTGTAGATTATCAATTACGGAGATTGCTGCCTCCCTCTGAAAATGGCGTAACCCGTTACTATCGCTTTCAAGCACGCTTGGATAAAGATAATGATCGGATGGACGCCACGAACCCGAACCAAATTCATATGTATAAATTATTAGGCGAGAAATTAATTCAGGAAAACGATAGGAGACTTGATGAGTTATGTATGCAACTGACTGGAAGGTCACCGACCCGTAATTCTAAAATGAAAGTCTTCAGCGTAAGCTAAAACTTATTTTTTTGGTCGGGATTTTTTAAAAAACCATGTTCAATGCTGTTCTCAATGATAATTCTGGCCGCCTCACTCGGATCATCTACCAATTGCACTAACTTTAAATCTTCCGGACTAATGCTGCCTGCCGGTAGCATTTGCTCTTTCATCCAGGCCAGTAGACCTTTCCAGTATGAAGAACCATAAAGTACGATTGGAAAATGGTCTATCTTATCGGTTTGGACCAAGGTTAAGGCTTCAAAAAGCTCATCCATTGTGCCAAAACCGCCGGGCATAATGATGAATGCCACTGAATATTTGATAAACATTAATTTCCGGACAAAAAAGTAGCGGAATTTTAAGGCAATTGTTTGATAAGGATTAGGGGCCTGTTCGTGGGGAAGCTGAATGCAACAACCAACCGAATTTCCATGGATTTGGAAAGCGCCTTGATTTGCCGCTTCCATAATTCCAGGTCCCCCGCCCGAAATCACGGTCATACCGGCGGTCGATAAATGCTGCGCTATGTTAATTGTAGCCTGATAATAAGGATTATCCGCCCCGAAACGAGCGGAACCGAAAATGGTCGCTGCTGGACCGATTTTTGAAAGAGCATCGAACCCTTCAACGATTTCCCCTTGGATACGCAGAATCCGCCAGGGATCCTGGGTTGTGAAATCAGATTCCGGAGGACACGGTGCTTGAAGAAGCTCTTTGTCTTCATTATCGAGAAAACCTTTAGGATTTTGAAATTGTATCAAAAAAATCACCGGAATTATTTTGTCCAGTGTTTTTTTTTATAAACCCAGCCTGCAAACTTTTTAGCCTTAAGTCGTACAAGTATAAATCCCGCTAAATTGTAAAAATTGATAGCGGGAGGTGAAAAAATGGCTGGACAAAGAAATACCGAAAAAATGGGAAAGGATTCCAGCGGCAATGAGCAACTTAAATGGGAAACTGCAAAAGAACTGGGTCTTGATGATGATTTAGCCGCAGGTGGTGATGAATTATCGGTGAAAGAAGCTGGTAAGATAGGTGGAAATATGGTAAAAAAATTAATTGAAAAAGGAAAAAGTAAGTTAGAGGAAACGCAGGAATAATTTACAATTGGGGCTGCCCGTGAAAAAGTATTTATCGATTTGAAAAACAATCCGAAACATCTTAAGAAATAAAGCGTAAGGATTGAAGTCTTTGTTCACGAGAAAATACTCTCAAAGAGCAGCTCCTTTTTTGCAAATATAATCCTCCTAATCACAGGGAATTCATTTGTGTGTTATTCGAAATAAAAATGGTAATTTTTTTTGAATTTGGATTACTAGTGATTACCTGTTAAAATTGGTCTACCCGGGCAGGATTTACCCCGCATGGAACGAATATGTAAAAAAATCGTTTATTTAAATAAGTTTATGCGCATTTTAGTAGCAATTTTATTACAAGAATATACTTTTGATGTTAATTTCAAAACATATGGCTTGAAGACTTCAGACAAAATAGTAGATATTCTTCCGTCTGACTGGATTAGGAGTTGATAGAGTGTCAGTCAATAAAATATATCGCTGCATAGGCCTTTTACTTTTCTTTTTAGCTTTTACAACATGTATCGTGCAAACTTCCATAGGAGTTGATAAATTTTTCCCCCTCGATAGAGTCAAGCCCGGTATGAAAGGTTATGGTTGTACGGTATTTTCCGGGACCAAAGTCCAAAAATTTGGAGTGCAAGTGATTGGTATAGTCGATAAGAGTGTGGGAAAAGACAAACTCATTTTGGTGAAATTGAGCGGTAAATTGTTGGAAGAAAATGGCGGTCTTTCAGCGGGTATGAGCGGCAGCCCGGTTTATATTCATAATCGGCTTGTAGGTGCAATTAGTTATGGATTTGAAAATGCTGATTCATCTTTAGCGTTGGTGACGCCAATTGACTTAATGTTGCAAATGAGAGAATCCCATGAACAAGCTTTTTACCTGAATTTGTATCATCAAAGGGCAATTCCGGTTAGTACTCCGATTATAATATCAGGAATGAATAAGCGCGGCTTTGACTTATTATCTCATTCGTTGGAAAGATATGGTTTTCGAACGATTGCGGGACTTGATACAGGTGAATCCAGCCTGGAAATGGGTAAAAATTTAATCAAGCCAGGAAGTGCTATTTCCGTGATGATGGTTGCGGGGGATTATCAGGTTTCAGCACTTGGAACAGTCACCTGGGTTGAAGGTAAAGATTTTTTGGCTTTTGGCCATTCATATAACAATAGAGGCAAAGTCGATTATTTTGCATATCAAGCGAATATTCTCAAGACAATCCATAGTTCGCAAATGGCGTTTAAGATTGGCACGCCATTGAAAATGATTGGACGAATTATAGAAGACCGTCAATCCGGTGTTTTTGGAAAACTGGAAGAAACCCCGGCATATATTCAAGTACAGCTCAATATTTGGGACGCTGAACGGAATCGCATTAAACAAAGTACATTTTTTGTACAATCCAATGAACAAACGGCACGTGATTTGATTGTGGCCGGGGTAACTGATGCTGTTGACCAAACTATCGATCGAGTCGGTTCCGGAACTGCGAATGTTTCCATTGAAATACTTCCTTCTTCAGGGAAAGATAAAATCTGTCAACAAAATTTATATTATAGTAAAGATATTGCCATTGCTTGTGTTAAAGATTTAAATGGTTTATTGACCCTTGCGGCCGGTAACGATTTTTCCACCGTCTCTCTGAAAACCATTTCAGTAAATATTGAATTAACGAGCGAACAAAAAACTGCTCGTATTGTTAAGATTACTTCGGAAACTACTAAAGTTAAATCAGGTGATGTCCTGCGACTTAATGTTTTGTTACACCGTTTCCGCGGGGATGATTTTACAGTGCCGCTTGACGTGAAAGTACCATCGGCTGTAAAACCAGGGAAATTAAATTTTACAATTTACGGTGGTTCAAGGGAATCGGCCGATGCACTAGAAGATGATAATAAAAAAGAACCTTTTAAGATGGATTACAAGAATTCGTCATCTTTCAATGATTTATTGAAAAATTTTTTAGCACGTCCTAAAAATAACGAGTTGGTAGTAGATTACGATCCTAAACCCGATGAGGCTATTAACAACCGGCCACTGCTTAAATCGGCTACTCAATTTTATCTGCTTGGAGAAGCCCAATTTGCAGTGGAGGTGCAACAATAAGTAATTGCTATGAATGTCCAGGGGGATTTTTGAAAGTGGTTAAAATGGTACGTAATAAAATTATTCTATTAACAACCCTTGTTATGATTGTGGGCTTTCTGTTTTATGCGACCGCCGGATTTTTTATGCAGGACCATTGGATTGCTGCCAGATTGAGATCAGAGTTACAAAGTGATTTTATCGGAGTCAAAATTATTATCAAAAAAGTCCGCTGGGACGGAATCAACGGCATTTCTGCATCTCAGGTGGTTTTTCAGGATATTCATGATCATTCAATTCCGTTTCGGTGTAAACAGTTGTCATTCCGGTTTGATTTATTTGCCCTTCTGGCTAATACACAGCATCCAAGGCGTGCCTTACGTAAGATAAATATGCTTGCGCCCGAGTTTGAATTAAAGCGATTTGAGGACGGAACCATTAATTTTTCACAATATTTGCCCCCCGGCAAAATGGAATTGCAATTTTCGTTGAGTGTTGATCGTGGTATAGTCAGATTTCAGGATTATCAATACGGCCATTACACACTCCGTAATATTCATGGAGAATTTGACCTCAATAAATATTCACTTCTTTCATGGAATGTTAAAGGAAACGCTGATTTTAGCAAACGGATGCAATGGAGCAGCCGGGGGAGATGTCGGTTGGATAAATTGGGCGGCGCTGGCGAATTTACCGCCGCTCATGTTTCTGTGGATAGTTTGGCGTCCTTTGTTCCTAGGGTAAAACAATATCAGATTCATTCGGGGTTTGCCAATACAAAGTTACAATTCGCTTGGAATAAAGATGGAGCCTGGCTAAATAAGGGAGTTTTATCGTTATCGGACATTGAATTTGAAATTCCTAAGGTACGGGATTCATTTATATTGAAATATCTCAGTGCTGAATTTTCGCCGGTCCAGTGTGAAATAAAAAAGGCTGAGCTGCTTCACCATAGGACCATGGTCCGGGTATCCGGTTTATTTAATAACAAGACAGGCGCGATAAAAGGCTTATTGAGTGCGGATCAGATTCAACTTGCAGATTGGGCTTCTTTATTACCGCTCGGCAAAAAAACATCAATACGGGGCGAAGGAGAATTACGGTTGGCAGTTACGGGGACTATTAATAAACCGAGTATTGATGGGGAAATGTTTTTTGATAATGGGGAGTTATTTTGGGACCGCGAAAAATTACTCGACCAAATCGGAGCAAGGATTACCATTCGCGACAATAATCTTACGATTCAAAGACTGGAAGGAAATTGGAATGATTCTTTAGTTGGAGTCAGCGGAGAAGTTAAAAATTTATTCAATCCGCAGTTGAATTTGAGAATCAATGGATCCAGTTTGAAAATTCAGCCTGATTTATCTGCGGTTTTGAGTGAACGAGGCTTGAAAATTGATGGCCCGATCGATCTCGAGGGAACAATTACTGGAAAACCAACTGATCCTAAAGTTGTGGGAGAGATTTCCGCCCGGAAAATTTTTTGTCAGGATATCCCCTTTGAAGATTTAAATCTGAAACTAGAGTGGGATAACCTCCAAAAAAAATTGAAAATAATTGACGCCCAGAGTAAACTCTGGGATGGAACTTTGGTGGCCAAAGGGGATGTTCAGTTCAAAAGGAAAGGCATCGGTTGGCAAATTTCCGGTCGGGTTACGGATCTTAATATCAATCAAACCCATTTCGGTTCGGAATGGAACGTGAAAGGAAAGGTATCCAGCGATTTAATCTTTAAAGGAAGTTGGGATAAGGGGACTCCTTTTCAACCCGGGAGTATTTTGGGTATCTTCAGAGGGGAAAGTCTGGCTTATCATGATGCAGCAATTGAGGAGGCTAATGGAGTCTTCAGCTGGATTAATGGAGACCTGAGCATTGACTCTATTCAGGCCAAGATAGGTCGGGGTATGATTTATGGGCATTTGTTATGGAATCCTTCAGAAATAAAAGCAAATTTAAGCGCTGAAAACATTAATATTCATCAAATCATACCCGATAATAAGACTTATCCTTTTAACGGAGTATTTAGTGGCAGTTTTTCATTTGCGGGACCGCCGCAGGAATTAACCGGAAAAATTGAAGGTATTTTTTCAAATGTGAGTTGGTCCGGCCGGAAAATAGGTACCATTAGCGGTATTTTAGATTATAATAAGCTTGGACTTAATATTAGTGAAGCTTTAATTTCAACGGATGTCGGAGATTGCCGAATTACCGGAGGAGTTTCATTTTCAGAAGGCCCACGGCTCTCCCTGCAACTTACGAGCGATAACGCTCAACTGAGTGCATTATCGGATTGGATTCCAGCTATTGCTAATTTTAAACCATCCGGAACTGCCAAAATTGATTGTACAGTGAATGGGAAATGGAACAATCCGGACATCAATGGTGAAATTTCTCTGGCTGAACCAGCTTTTGGGCCTATCCAAATGGAAAAAGGATTGCTGCGATTTTCGGGAAATCTGGCGGAATTATCGATTAAGCAATTTGAATTAACCAAACAAAACACGTGTATCGGGATAGCTGGCACGATTAATCAGAAACAGGTTGACCTAGATATTCGTGGTTCGGATCTGCCTCTAGAAGTCTTGAAATTGGCATATGGCGGTAAGAACTTCCGTGGTACGATGAATTTTGATGGTAAAGTCAGTGGTAACCCTTTAAATCCGGCGCTCAATGTCAAAATCTCCGGCCGGCAGTTAAGTTATGGACCCATTAATTTCCAGTCGATGGAAGCCCAAATATCTTGGCAGTCGCAAAGGGTTCAAATTCATTGGGCCCGGTTCAATCAGGACCAATCCCAAGTATCATTGGATGGCGACATTTTTCTTACCAAAACAACACCATTGAACTTGAATTTAAAAGTAACGGCTGTACATCTAAAGGAGTTACTGAATAATTTTGTAAAACTACCAAAGGGATTTGAAACAGACGGATTATTATTCGGTACGGTACAATTGAGTGGTACTCTCGATAATCCGGAAATCGATGTTGATGGCTACATGACGGGAGGAACCATTAACTCCTTACCTGTCTCTGGAGAATATACTCTCTCCTATAAAAATCGCCAACTGAGTATTGATAAATTTCAATTGGCTCAAGGAACCGGAGTTTTCTCTGTCGATGGCGTTTATAAAGCAGGCAAATTGACCAGAATAAATATGTATTTGCAGAACTTTCCTTTTCAGGTCATAAAACCTTTTATTGACTCATCTTATCAAATTAATGGCGTAGTAAATGCATATGTATTGCTGAGTTGTTCAGCATCAACTTTGTCCGGGGAATACCGTTTGACTGTTAGCAATTTGACGTTAAAAGATTATCCGGTAGGAGATTTCAATGTTGTCGGCCATTTGTACAATCAAGGATTATCAGTAAATGAAGGCACACTCAACCGCAAAGGAATCGTTATTTCAGCGGGTGGTTACATTCCATGGCCTACAGGATTGTTGGAAAGCTTTCATCTACCGGTCGCGAATCAGCCATTATCGCGGAATTTAAAATTAGATGTCAATCTGAAGAATTTTCCTGCAGACTTTGGGAATTTATTTTTCCCCAGCCTCGGGGTTTCCCGGGGTACAGTGGATGGGCAATTTCGATTGGGCGGTTCTTTCACAAAGCCGGAAATAGCCGGAGAAGTTGATATTAATAATATGACGGCCAAAATGGAAGACTTTCCCCGTACTATTGATAGTCTTCAAGCAGCGATATCTTTCGATGGCTATCGGGCTACAATAAAAAAAGCCAAAGGTAATTATGGGCCAGGGAAATTCAATGTGGACGGTTATGCGACCTATAATGGGTTTCAAATTGACAATTTAAATTTGAGGTTAAGCGGTTCCAAAATTTTTTATCACAGTCGCTATTATAGTGGTTATAGCAATGTAAATCTTGCCATAACCGGAGGATTAACCAATTCGCTGATTGCCGGAGATATTACATTGTTTGATAGTAGAATTGTAATAGCTTCTTCAAGTTCAGATAGTAGCGAAACCTCATCCG
>JAEZKW010000187.1 GCA_023415375.1 Bacillota bacterium | reverse complement strand
TGCCATTTTTGAAATTATTCAAGCAAAAATGACTCAAATACAATAGATGCAAGTCTGCCCACGAGACTAACCGGATTAAAGGTTTTGAATGGATTGAGTAATTGTATAATAATCGTTTTAGCGATTCGTGAATCCGGTTGACCCTCAGCTAGATGAAATTATCTAGCGTAGATTAAGCTTTATTGAACATAGAGTAATGGACAGGAGAAATGAATCATGAACAAAGTATTTGTAGTCGACGATAATAAGAAAAACATCCGCTTGTTGCAGGAAATATTAGAAGATAATTCATTCGAGGTTTATCCTTTCGAAAGCGGCCTTTCTGTTGTGAATAAAGCCAAGGAAATCAAACCGGACATTATATTATTGGACATTATGATGCCGGAAATCGATGGCTTTGAACTCTGCCAGTCTTTGAAGAATGAACCGGAAACAATGGATATTCCGGTGATCATGGTAACGGCAAAAGCAGAGGGCTCGGATGTCAAAAGGGCTTTGGAATTTGGAGCTTTTGATTATATCAAAAAACCTATTGAAGAAGTTGAAACGCTGGCCCGAATTAATGCAGCCTTACGCTTTAAGAAAGACCAAGATTTACTGAAAGAAAAGGCCATGAAGGATAGTTTGACCGGGTTGTATAATCATGCATTATTAGAGGAGCTGCTTAAAAAGGAATTCTTAAATGCGGAACGAACCAATGATCCGGTTTCTTATGCAATGCTTGATATTGATTTTTTTAAAACCATCAATGATACTTATGGTCATAAAGCCGGAGACCATGTATTAAGAGGAATCGCTGCAATTTTGAATCTAACGGTTCGCCAAAACGATATCGTCGGTCGATATGGCGGAGAGGAATTTGGATTGGTTCTACCTGAGACCTCGGCTGAACCAGCTTTTCAACTATGTGAATGGATTCGGAAAGCCATTGAAGAACATCTGTTTCATTTGGATAAAAAAGAAGTTAAGATTACAGTCAGTATTGGAGTATGTATTAAGTCTCCGGAATTCAAAGACTATAAAGAGATGATTCAAAAGGCAGATAAGATGCTTTATGAAGCAAAAGCAAAAGGCCGTAACCGGGTAGAAATCGGGTAAATTAATCAACGATTTTTCCTACAATGGGGTATCCTGAAATTGCGGAGGGTACGTGCTGCCGTAAAAAGGCTCCGGTTAAATCCTGGCCGGCAAGATGTGTAAAATGTTTACCGTTAATAAAGACAGTCGTAACATCAAAAACTATGCCATTAATGGCTACGTAGGCGGGTTTTCCGTTTTGTCCATTGTACGCTGCTAATTCCGCCCGGGTAAAAATTTTTCCCGGGTTACCATAGTTATTCATTTTAGGACTCCTTTTTGATAGAAATGTGATGAGTGCCGCAACTAAGACAGGGGTCAAAAGAACGGATGATCCTGCCTATTTCAACCGGATTGCCGGGATCATTAATTGTAGTTCCAACCAAAGCTTCCTCAACGGGTCCGCTTTGACCATATTCATCTTTGGGAGAAAAATTCCAGGTACTGGGAGTTATAATGTTGTAGGACGCGATTTGATTATCTTGTACTGACATGCTATGGAGCAACGGACCACGCGGGGCGTCATTCATTTGGGTGGCATGTTGAAAGACCGGTTTGTTGAATTCTTTAATGTACTCACCGTGTTCCGGTAAACTATGAATCCATTTGTTCATCCAAGATGCGATCAGGGATGCTTCTTCAGCCCGGGCGACCAACCGGGCCATGGTCCCGGTTAATGGTGCTTTATCGGTTGTTTTCTGTAATCCAGCGCTAATGATTTTGCGGGCCAGCGGACCACCTTCAAATGCCAAGCTTTTGTACCGGGGGGCTTTTACCCAGCTATATGCGCCTGGCTTCTCCGGATCAGGTTGTTGAATTGAATCCAATTCTTTAAACCAGGCGTAAGTGATATTTTCATCGATTTGATTATTTTTTAACGTAAGTATACTTGAGTTATCGTAGACTCCTGATAGAAAGGACCCGCCATAGGAGGGATCGAATAAGCCGAAAGAAATAAAACGGGCCGGTCTTGTTCCGATTTCAAAATAATCGGGGTAGATTGCTGCCAAACGGTAAGCATCAGGTAGCATCTCCTCTTGGATGAATTCCTGAACGCTTTCAAGTAAAGCAATAAATTGCAGCCGATGATCGGCTGTAGGAATCACGGTTATTCCAGCTGCGGTCAGACCGTGCTGATGCGGAGCCTTGCCGCCGAATATTGCCTGCATTTCGTGACATTTTGCGCTATAATCTATTGCCGCATAATAATGCTCCAACAACTGTTGCTGCTCCGAAATGGAAAAACGGCTTGGTTCTTGCGACGGTGGATTGGAGGTAAAGAATTGACAATCCATATAGTCCGGTAAAGCCAATAAATAAAAATGACGGATGTGATTTTGGAGAAATTCCGCCCCCAACATTAGCTGTTCAAGAATTCGGGCTTCCCGGCTCAATTTGATTTGATAGATTTGCCTTATTAAATTAGCGGCAGTAAAGCCATGCGCCATTGAACAAATACCGCAAACACGTTCACTCAAATAAACAGCATCAAAAATGTCACGGCCTTTTAGCATCAGCTCGAATCCCCGAAATTGTTCCCCGCGGCAAAAAGCTTCTTCTACGATTCTGTTTTTTTCCAGTAACACCTCAATACTTAATAAACCACTAATTCTGGTAACCGGATTAAGGGTTATTTTGGCCATGAATTCCCTTCTTTCATTTATGTTTTGGCATTTTTTCCGGTAAAGCTGTAAAGAAGGGAGATGATTTGTCGGGAAAACCGGACTTGGTACAACCAATGCAAGGTGTATTTGCCTTAACCGGCCAACTGAGGTGGTTGTTCCACATTCGATTGGGACAATCGGATCCGGTAACCGGGCCCATGCAACCCAGAGAGAATAAGCACTCGGGGTCGCCCAACCTTTTAGCAAAAGTACCGTTATCGAAATAAGAGCGGCGTTGACACCTTGAATGTATTGTTTCGCCGTAGAAAAGAACCGGCCTTTGATAACGGTCGACCTCGGGAAACCCGGACCAAATTAAGTGAAACAGCGTTCCCAGTAACCAGTCAGGGTTGATTGGGCATCCGGCAACGTTAATTACAGGGTTAATGATAATCTCCCATACTCCTTTACTTGTTGTCGGATTGGGCCTGGCAGCCGAAGGTCCGCCAAAGCAGGCACAGGTTCCGACAGCTATGATATATTTTGCCTGTGGAGCCATCCAGCGTAATAAATCTTCACTGGTGAAATTACGCCCCTGTAGTCGAAAAGGAACTGTATAATTTCCGTGATCTCCCGTTGCAATGGCTCCTTCGACTGCCAAAAAAAACCCACCCTCTTCCACAGTTGATGTCAGTCTTTGAATAGCTTCCTCACCCTGCAGGGGCATTAAGGTATTCCAGTATCGAACATCCAGAATGTCAAGCAAGACCTGTCGCAAATTGGGTTTCACTGCATTGAGTGTGGAAATGGAATCCCCGGAACAGGCATTGGCTTCAAACCAAATGAGGGGTATTTTTTTACCTGAACGGATTGGCTCAGCTACGGCTTTTTGTCGGTTGGAATAGAGCCGGTTTTGAAAAATCATACGATAGCCCTCGCTATAATTGGATTAAACTATAATCAATATATGTAAAAGAATGTGATAAAATGATAGAGAATTCATTTTGCTTATTGATGAGGTCAATGGGATGTCAAAAGAAAAATTTCCAGTTACTGCGGCAGTGCGCTTTTTACGTGCAGAGAAAGTTGAATTTCAGGATTATCTTTATGAATATGAGGACAGAGGCGGTACAGCGGTTGCTGCCCGGGAATTAGGGATTGATGAACATTCTATGATTAAAACTTTGATTATGGAAGATGAACATAAAAATCCTTTGATTGTATTGATGCACGGCGATTTAGAAGTTTCCACCAAGGAACTCGCCAGAATATTAGGTGTTAAAACCATTACCCCTTGTGCTCCAGATATTGCTAATAAACATAGCGGATATCAGGTTGGAGGGACCTCACCTTTTGCCACGAGGAGGGTGATGCCCGTTTATATGGAACAAACAATTCTTGAACTCCCTAAGATTTATATTAATGGTGGCAAGCGAGGATATTTGGTCTCCATGAAACCTAATGATTTAATTCGATTACTAAATCCCAAATTAGTAAAAGTAGGAATACCATCATAATGCCGAGTAAGTTGGAACCGGTTATTATCAGTGCAAGCCGCCGTACCGATATTCCGGCCTTTTATAGTGAATGGTTTATCAACCGTGTTCAAAGCGGTTTCTTTGTGAAAGTTAATCCCTATAATCATAGGCAACAAAAGCAGATAAGCCTGCTTCAGGATGATGTGGCTGCATTTGTTTTTTGGACCAAAAATCCATTTCCTTTAATGCCTTCTTTGCCATTGCTGGAAACGTTGGGTCACCGTTATCTGTTTCATTTTACGCTGAATAATTATCCAAAGGTTTGGGAACCACGGATTCCGCCCCTTAATGAACGCATGACCACTTTCAGGAGACTTAGTGAGCAAATCGGCCCGGAGAAAGTTATCTGGCGTTACGATCCGATCATTGTAAGCGACGTCGACCCGGCCAGTTACCACCTTGAGCAATTTTCCAGAATTGCAAATTCGCTTCGAGGGTATACCCAGCGGGTTATGATCAGTTTGGTGACCTTGTATGATAAAGTACTACTCAATATGAAAAGATCCGATCTGGCGCAATCGATTCGGTTAAAAGATTTAAGAGCACCAGAGTGCCAGCAAGAGCTTTGTGTATTTATGAAGGGGTTGGCCTCCATCGCTAAAATGAATGATCTAAGGATTTATTCATGTTCTGAGAAGGCGGACCTCACTGCTTATAACATTCAGCCGGGGAGTTGTATCGATAGCCAATTGTTGAACCAGCTCTTTGATCTCGATCTAAAACCAGCCAAAGATAAGTACCAGCGCCCCGAATGCCATTGTGCGCCTTCCATCGACATGGGATTTTACGATACCTGCCGGTTTGGATGCCTTTATTGTTATGCCAATACCAATATGGAAAGGGTACTCAAAAATACTTCCCTGCATAATCCCGCCGGTTCAAAATTACTAGTGTAATGTCCGCTAATTATCTTTACTATCATGGAGAGACATTGCACTACATTTAACTTCTTAATAATTCCTGAAGGATATTAAGGCCTGAAAAAGAATATCTGTAGTGATCACCAATTGATTGATAAACGAAAAATAGTGAGGGTAAATTGGGAAAGCGAATCACAGTTTTACTCTTTTTGTTACTCGGTGTGATCACAGTATGTTTAATTTTATTTTTGAGCGGACTCCTCCAAAATATCGCGCAGGGCTTAGTCCCTTCAACTCATTTTTCTGCAGAAAAAAATTCCCGCATCGCCTTTATCTACCAAAACAATAATATACCCTTTTGGCAAGAAGTTACCCGGGGCGCCACGAAAGCCGGTAAGGGCAAAAAAGTTCATATTAGCTTTTTTGAATCCGTTCATGGTCAAGAATTTCAGTTGGCCGATTATCTTAAGTTAGCGACTCTTGCCAAATATGATGGGATAATTATTCATGCTGAGGATGAGCGGATTGCACCTCTCATTCAGGAAGCATGGCTGAACCATATTCCAACTATCGTTGTGGCATCCGATTTACCTGATTCGGGACGGATAGGTTATGTAGGCACTAACAATTACCGCGCCGGTTATGTGGTGGGGAAGACTTTGATACGGGAGCTTCATAATCATCCCAGTCATCGCTTTGCAGTTATTTCTCCGTTGCCTGGCAATGATATGCAAACTTCTGTAGCCGAATCATTGAAAATATTCGGTTTTCGGGAAGCGATCAGTTCAAAAGACACCAATATACCGATTTGGGAAAAACCTGAACCCACCCTACTTGACTCCATCAAAGTGGTTAGGAATTTACTTGATAAACATCCTGAACTGGACGGTATTTATGCTACCTATGCCGAAGGCACCTTGGCAGCTGCCAGGGTGGTCATGGAGAAGAACTTAACCCACCGGATACGCATTATCGGCCACGGGGACTTGCCGGAAATCCGGAGGTATATAAAGGCAGGGGTTATTGATGCTTCGGTCGTTGAGTATCCATATCAAATAGGCTATACCGCTGTTACTGGAATGCTGGGTTATTTAAAGGAAAACAAAGTAAATATTTCAAATAATATTGATGTAATTATGTTAGACCAGAGTAATTTGGGTAATTTCCAAAATATCGAGGAACCGCATAATGGAATCCAATATTAATTTACAATCGGGTAAGAATTTTTCGATTCGCTGGAAGATGATTATTAATTTTCTGGTTTTTATGGTTTTAATCATTTTTATTGCGATTTATTTGAATTTGGCCCTAAAAATGTCAGCCCGTTTTTTTGTTGGTCTATTGGATGATTCAAAAAATTTGGAAACCATTAGTCTTAAAATATACGCAGTCAAATATTTTACGGATAACTTTTTGACGGATGGCAATTATTCGAGTTTGGATAAATGTTTGGCAGCGAATACCGAATTGCAAGAAGCAGCAGACAACCTTTCCGAACATCTCGGTGGAACTGCCAACGAGGAAAAGTACTACCGCTATTTGGATCTCTCCAAGTATTTGGCAAGTATCAACCAATTTTCCCAGATGACTGTGATGGCCCGCAGGGATAATCGGATGGAACAGGCTTACGATACTGATTATAAAATGACTGAGGCGGTCGACCTGACCAGTAAATATATCCGCAGCCTGATGAGCTTAAATACAACCTGGGGCAGTGAACGTTATAAGCTGATCAGTAAACAAACTAAAAAAATTGAATATACAGCCTATTTATTAGCACTTGTCATCGGGCTACTCAGTATCACGTTTTGTATTAATTTCTCAATGGGTATTACACAGCCACTTGAGCAAATTGCAAAGAACGCTGCAGAAATTGCCAGAGGGAATTTTAAAGTTGGTGCAGTTTTTTCTGAGTCCAATGATGAATTACAAATCATTACCCGAACTTTTAACCGAATGTCCCGTAACATTAACGAGCTTTTTTCTGAAATCCAGGAAAAGGCCAAACTAGAGCGGCAGCTAAAAGAGGAAAAAATGCGCAATCTGGAGTTTACCAACCTGCTCAGGGAGTCAGAAATTCAAATGTTGCAGGCTCAAATGAACCCCCATTTCTTGTACAATACTCTAAATGCCATATCCCAGGTGGCCATTTTGGAAGATGCTAATGAAACCGGGGACTTGATCAAAGCAGTCGCTCGGTTGTTACGCTACAATTTACGTTCGCTTGATCGGCCGGTAACGGTTCAAGATGAAGTTGATAATATCAAAGAATATATATATATTATGGGAGTTCGTTATGGAGAATCGATTCGTTGCGAATTATCCGCAACGGGTAATTTGATAAAATACTTGATTCCCTGTATGGTTTTTCAGCCTTTGATTGAAAATGCCTATCTACATGGAGTGGCCGGTCTCGTGGAGCGTAAAGGTGAAATTAGTGTAGCCATCCAGGATGAAAGCGAAATGCTCCATGTAGTCATAAGAGATAATGGCGTCGGTATTCCGCAGGATAAAATGAAACAAGTATTGGCGCAGGATAGTTTGGAAATGCAGGTGCCTCAAGGAAAAAATGCTCAATCGGATTCCAGTGGGATTGGTTTGGCCAATATCCGTAAAAGGCTTCGGCTCTTTTACGGACGTGATGATTTATTAACAATTATCAGCAGGCAGGGTCAGGGAACTCAAGTGGAACTGAAACTGCCGTTAATTGAGAGGGAGAGACAACATGTACAGATTAATGATTGTGGATGATGAACCCATTGTTCTCCGTGCCATATCTCATGTAATCGAAACAAATTGTCCGGAAATTCAAGTCGTAGCAAAGACCGGTAGTGGGATCGAGGCTGTGTCTTTAGCACTCCGCGAAAAACCGGATATTGTTTTTATGGATATAGAATTAACAGGCCTTAATGGCTTGGAAGCAATATCAGAAATAAAAAAATCATTGCCGGAAACGATATTTGTGATTATTTCCGCCTATGATAATTTTCATTATGCCCAAAAAAGCATAGCGCTTGGGGTTGTGGATTATTTATTAAAACCAGTATCCAAGGATGATTTAGTGATAATTCTGGCCAAAGCCATAGCCAGACTGGAGGAACAAAGAGGGAGAACCCGTGAACAATTGGAATTAAAGGATAAGTTATTAAGAATGCGGCCCTTTTTAGAAGAAGACTTGTTTTTTTCGCTATTATATCCTAGTATCGGGATGCATCCATTAATGGAATATCCCCAATTGCTCGATTTAAAAGTAAAACTGGGACAAGCGGCAGAAATCTATGCAGCGGATTGTAAACGACTGACTGAAAATTTTGAGGACTATAAACGGTTTGCTCGGAATCATTTACGAAATGCAAATAATGTCAGAGATGTTTTATTAAGTCCACTCATTGGCCGTACGGCCTTAATTTTGATTGGATATGATTCTATGCCGACTAATCAAATGGAGACTTGGAACCAGTTAAATAGATTATTGAAAAGCAATATCGACCTGGATGCGGGAATCATTTTAGGCGGGGTCTGTGAAGGATTTGAAGGGATGATTCAATCTTTTAAGGAATTGCGGCAATCAACCCAGCTTCATTCATATCCTGCAGGCATTTATTTTCTTGGGGAAGTTCCCAAAGAAGCTCAGCAGGATTTTTCAATTCCTTGGGTGGTCGAGCAAGAATTTTTTGATGCAGCCAAATCAGGGCAACAAGAGTTGGCTGGGGTCATTTTTAAAGATTTGTTTTATTTGGTTACACAGGCATTGCAAGGTGACTTGCAGTCTCAAAAAGATTATTTTCATGGTATCGTCGCAGTGTTGTTGCGCGTTTTTTATGAAAATGCTCCGGCCCAGTCAAAACAATCGTTAAATGGCAATCAATTCATTCAAAAGATCAATTATACCAGTGACGGTAATGA
Organism: Bacillota bacterium; assembly: GCA_023415375.1. GTDB lineage: Bacteria > Bacillota > UBA4882 > UBA8346 > UBA8346 > UBA8346. The sequence continues at coordinate 15,028 of JAEZKW010000187.1, read as the reverse complement.
ACTGGAATTGGTTATGGATAATATTATCAAACAACTCATCGCCGAGATTCAAAATAAAGAAACTGCCGAAAAGAATCCCGAAATAAGAGCGGCTATTGAATATATGATTCAAAACTATGATAAGGAGCTTACCTTGGCGGATGTGGCTGCAGCAGCTGCAATAAGCCCCAATTATTTGAGTAAATTGTTTAAAGAGTATCGCAATCAAACTGTAATGGATTTTTTGGAACGGATTCGAATCGAGAAAGCTTTAAAATTGTTGAAAGAATCTAGCTTTAGTATTAAGGAAATCGCTATTCAAACCGGATATCGGGACCCAAATTATTTTAGCAAAGTTTTTAAAAAAGTTACCAATTTACCGCCAACGGCTGTTAGGGGCTAAGACGTTTTTCATTTTGACTCCTTAGATTTAAGTGGAGGATTCGTGATGCTAAAGTTTATTAAAACCAATTGGGTGCTGGTATCAGCATTGCTTTTATTAATTATTATGTCAGTACCTCTCATTTATTTTGGAAATTTGCTGAAGGTTATGGGCAGTCAAAATGAGGTAATATTTACCTCCGACAAAACCCGGCAAATAGATATTGGAGTTTGCTTTAACACTCTCTTAGAGGCCCGCTGGATGAAAGAGTGGGCCGTTATGCAAGAAGTTGCCGGGGGGCAACGGCTTTCAATTGGTTTAAAAGTTGCCCATCATTCACTTTCACGGCAAATCAATCAAATCAGCGATCTGCTGGCTCATCATATTAAGGTTTTAATCCTAAATCCAGTGAGCAATAAAGGGCTAGAGGACGTTTTGAAAGAAGCTCGAAGTGAGGGGGTTAAAATTATTTTTTATGATGAAATGACAGCCGGGCCATGTGATCTGTTTCTCGGTATTGATTACCGGGAAATGGGGCGCATGCAGGCGAAGGCCTTACTAGAAAAGGCAGGCTCAGGCAATTATTTGGTATTTAAAGGCCCCGGAAATAGTTATCGTTCGGAGATGCTTTATAACGGCCAACAAGAAATTTTAAGGATGAAAAGTGATGTTGATACCAATATATTATCGATTAACACTCTTCATAATTGGTCGGCCGATGATGCTGTTACGAAAATCCGAGCCACCATTGTTCACCAAAAAATACAGGCGATTTTAATACCGGAAGATCTGATTGCTGAGGCAGTCGACAATTTTTATAAGGAACAAAAATCGGCGCTTCCCTATATAACCGGTGCCGGAGCCGAGTTAACCGCTTGTCAAAGGATATTCCGTCAAGAACAATTAATGACAGTGGCATGGAATATACCTTGGTTGGCAAAAACAGCAATAATTTCAGCCCAAAAATTGATACAAAATAAAAAACCTACAAGTTCAGTGATAGTGAGTGGAAATCGCAGAATTTTGGGCAGCATTTTCCCGGTATTTTCAGTTGATTTAAATAATCTGCAAGATGTTATAAGTAATAAGCTGAAACTTTATACTGCAGCGGATTTAAGAGAATAGTAATAAATTATGACCTTAAAATACTATTCATCTTTTATTCTTTGCCCTGGAACCGATTTTTTAGTTAATAACGGTAAAAATACAGAGGGATTTAATAGTTAGCGTGGAATAAACGCCCTACGACACAAAAATGATTCAAAATTAAAACGTCAATTCTGAACGATTCATTGCGATAGATTGAAACAGTTTGAACCCACCTTGAGAAATTTTTTGGGACAGGACTAATGGAAAGTAATGTATGGGGATAATCATGGGACTTAAAAAATGTCTGCCTCAATTATTGTTCATTCTAATGATTGGTTTTAATTTAATGGGGTTTACTTTTGCCCAAAATAATAAAGTAGAAATTTTTAGTTGGTGGACTGGCGGTGGTGAGGAGGAAAGCTTACAGGCACTCCTCAAAATTTTCGAGCGAAAATATCCTCGGATTGAAGTGATAAATGCCACAGTCGAGGGTGGAGCGGGAATTAACGCAAAAGCTGCGTTACGAACCCGGATGGTCGGGGGTAACCCTCCGGATTCTTTTCAGGTTCATGGTGGAGCTGAATTAATTGATTCATATGTCAAAACCGGCATGATGGAACCGGTAACCAAATATTTGGATGCTTGGGGAGTCCGCAGTCAGTTTAACAAGCAAGTACTTGATATGTGCAGCTATAAAGGTGAAATTTACTCAATCCCTTTGGATGTTCAACGCGGCAATGTGTTATGGTATAACAAGAGTATTTTGCAGAAATATAACATTGCACCGCCAAAGACAATACCAGAGTTGTTAAATGCCTGCCGAGAACTAGCTCGATACAGGGTTATTCCGCTTTCATTGGGTGATAAAAATAAGTGGGAGGCGACACACCTTTTTGAAACGATCCTGGTCGCAAGAATGGGTCCATTGAAATATAACGGTTTATGGAAAAATCAGACTTCATTCAATGATCCCAATATTGGTCGGGCTTTTATGGATTTTAAACAATTGATTCAATTTGTGAATAAGGATCATGCGACCTTAACTTGGCAAGATGCAACCAAAATGGTTGTTAGCGGAAAAGCGGCATTTAACATTATGGGCGATTGGGCGGAAGGATATTTTAAAACACTTGGAGGAGTACCAGGTAAAAGCTTTGGTTGGGTCCCCCTGGGTAATAATTTTATGGTCATCACCGATTCATTCGGCTTGCCGAAAGGGACACCCCACCGCCAAGGGGCCATGGCTTGGCTGGCAACTATCTCATCCGTGGAAGGGCAGGATACTTTTAATCTGGTAAAAGGATCGATTCCAGCAAGGATTGATATAAACCGTGGGCTTTTTGATCCTTATCAGCAACAATCAATGGATGATTTTGTCAAGCTTACCTTGACTCCTTCGATCGTTCATGGTTCGGCTGCACCTCAAGGCTTTTCCGATGCTATGGATGACTTAATTAATATTTTTATTTATGATGGTAACGTTAAAGAGGCAAATCAAAATCTGCATCAGATTGTCTCGGATTATTTGGAATGAGTCGTTGGTTATTTGGTTTACTGGCTGTATGCGGTTTTGCTTTTATAAAATCAGCTGTGTATTGGGACAAATTGGTGTAAGTTTCGTTTCTGCAAATTCTTCATTCTCCTTCAATATCTAACTTTTTTAAATAAAACCTCTCATTGGCTATTCTTAAAATATCATGGCAAAGATCTATTCCCAATGCTATACCATAGGAGGCTCTTAGATATTTTCCATCAATTTCCTTGATAATAAACAAACCAAAAGATATTGGTCGCAATTTTGTTTTTAACCCTAAACTCGCTGAAAGATCTAACCGATTGAATTACTAGTGTAGCATCCTTAAAATAACTTTACAAGGTTGGACGCTATACTTAAAGCGTAGTACCCTCAATGATAATACAGCTAATTTGCGGACATTGCACGGGGTTGGAGAAAGATTGCACGTGCCTTAATAGGTTCTAATTCCCATGTGGTTTGTATGAGGAGGATAGTTTGGATTCGGAAAAATTTCGAACTTTTTATGATTGTTTTTATGAAGCTGTCCAAAAAATGGTTGCGACTATCCCTGGGTTTGAAATGCCCACTGATGGCAAAAGTACGATAACTGGCAAAAAATACACAGCAATTGTCGGCGTAGTAGGATTTAATAAAGGCAGAGTTCATGTAGAAATGAACGACGCGTTGGTGAGTGTAATTTACGAGTCTGTTAATGGTGAAACGGTACTTGATGAAAGAGATTTATGTTTCTATCTTGCTGAATTTACGAATATGGTTGCCGGTAACGGAATTACCGTATTAAATAAATTGTATAAAGGAATTAACTTAAGGCTTACACCACCGGCTATTTTTACTGGTGATAACTTGGAGATTTCTACGCCGCCAAAGGTTATGACAGCGGATGGATTTTTTGATACTCCATTTGGTTCGATTCGGATTCAAATTGGCTTTGAAGGGGAATAAGGAGCGCGTGTGCGCTTTTAAGAATATAAGATAATTAGGGTTTTAGCTCTTAATAGTTAAAAAAAAATCAAAAATAGCCGATAAATAAGTAAAGGGCAAGTAATCTCACTGGAGGATGTGATTCTATATGAAAAAGAACGGAATCGCTATAGATAAAGGATGATACCACTCAATGAACTTCAATTCGAAAGATTCCGCGTCTTGATCTATGAGAACTGTGGGATTCAACCCAAAAAGGAAATGATTGAAGGCAAACTGGATAAATTGCTGCGAAAAAACAGCCTGGACTCATATGAAGATTATTATCGGCTGCTGACCACCGGAGCCAATCAAGACCCCTGGTCAGAGTTTATCGATGAAATCACCGTTCATATGTCAAGCTTTTTTCGGGAGAACAATCATTTTGAGTTCATTCGTAGTCAAATGCGATTAATCTTTGAAAAAAACCCACGGATATTGAAAAATAGCGAAATTAAATTATGGAGCGCCGGGTGTTCGACTGGCGAAGAACCCTATACCTTGGCGATGGTACTGAAAGAATGGCTGCCACCGGATATTACGATTAAAATTCTGGCCACTGATATTAGTAAGAAAACTATGGCCGCAGCGCAGAAAGGAATGTACCCTGCTACTATAAAAAAAGAGATGGATCCTTATTATATAATGGAGTATTTTAACAGAATCGAAGAAGATTATGAAGTTAAACCAACAATCAAAGGTTTAATTACATTTCGGTTGTTTAATTTGATGGAACCTTTTCCTTTCCAGGATACTTTTGATATTATTTTTTGCCGTAATGTAATGATTTATTTTAATTCGGAGATTCAACAGAGACTTGTACAAAAGTTTCATGACGTATTAACCCCGGGAGGACTGTTATTTATCGGACATTCTGAAAGCCTTCTTAATAAACAGAATGGTTTTCAATATTTGCAACCTACAGTATATATGAAGCAAGGTAAATAATGGTCAATATTATAAACCAAGATGGATGCGGGCAGTTTGTGCGATAAGTAATTTTTAATAGTGGGAGTGGTGAAACTTTGGTATACAGAATGAACGATGTCAGAAGAGAAGATTGGTATGGTAACCATGGAATCAAAAATTAGAGTTTTAATTGTGGACGATGCTGCAATGGTCCGTAAAATTTTCACCCAGGAACTTACCAAGGACCCTGAGCTTGAGGTCGTAGGAGAAGCTGCCGATGCCTTTGTTGCTCGTGAGAAAATTACCGAGCTTAAACCGGATGTAATATTATTGGATATTGAAATGCCTCAGATGGATGGGCTGACTTTTTTAGAACAAATTATGATCAATTGTCCCATGCCAGTTATTATTGTCAGTTCACTGGCTAAAGAAGGAGGCCCTGTGGCTTTACGGGCTTTGGAACTAGGTGCCGCTGATGTTATTGCGAAACCCGGCCCTTCGTACTCAGTGAAAGAAATGAGTGAACAGTTAACCGAGAAAATTAAAGCCGTCGTCCATGTAAAAAAATATCGTAAATTCTTAGATGGAACGGAAAGTCCCGTTTTAGCCTTACCGATCAATAAGGAGGCTTGTGAATTACCGATTATTGCAATCGGGGCAGCTACTGGCGGCCCGGAAGCTATTACTTCGGTTTTAACCAGATTGCCGGAAGGAATGCCGCCGATACTTATTGTACAACATATGCCCCCTCACTTTTCGAAAGCCTTTGCCGATAAGCTCAATAATATTTGCGCTTTAGAAGTAAAGGAAGCTGAACATCAAGAACCGATAGCTTCAGGAAAGGTACTTTTGGCCCCAGGAAATAAGCATATGATTTTGCAACGAAATAAAAATGGTTATATTGTAGCAGTGAAAGATGGTCCGTTGGTTTTTCATCAGCGACCTTCGATTGAAGTCATGTTTCGGTCGGTCGCGATGTATGCGGGAAAAGACGCTATTGGAGTGATATTAACCGGAATGGGGAAAGATGGGGCCCAAGGGTTGCTTGACATGAAGAATGCCGGGGCTCTTACCATTGCTCAAGATGAAGAAAGCAGTGCGGTTTTTGGCTTAGCACAAGAAGCCATTTCTGTAGATGCTGTGGCAAAAGTGGCTTCTCTCTCGAAAATACCGGAAATCATCATCAATAGCTTATAGGCTCACAACGAAGAATTATTGAATGATATATATAAAAGCAGCGCTTTTGCAAATCACCAGATAAAAAGCGGAAAATGGCAGGAAAGGATTGCTGGAGTGTCGAAATCCAGAAGCCAAAAGGTTATTTGGGATTGTTTCGATTTTCGCCATCGCAGAAGTAGCGCATGCGCGTTTTATGTAGAGGCCCCGGGTCTGATGCGTCTTTCGGGCATCCACTAATGGATCGGGCTATGCTAAATAAATAAAAGGGTAGACAAATATGGAAAAGAAGATCAAGGTACTCATTGTGGATGATTCGGCCATGGTTCGTAAAGTTTTTAGCGAGCAACTTGCTAAAGATTCCGAGATAGAGATCGTTGGCACAGCTCCTGATCCATATATTGGAAGGGACAAAATTGTTTATCTGCAGCCTGATGTGTTGATACTTGATATTGAAATGCCCAGGATGGATGGATTGACCTTTTTAGAAAAATTGATGAGATATTATCCGATGCCGGTTATTATTGTGAGCTCCTTAGCGAAGGAAGGCTGTGAAATTGCTTTAAAAGCACTGGAGCTGGGGGCAATCGAAGTTATGGCCAAACCTGGGGCTGCCTATACCGTGCAAGATATGAGTGAGCAATTAATTGAAAAAATTAAGGCAGTAGCCCAGGTCAAAAAGTTCAAAGGGCAATCATGGACGGCTCCAGCAATTCGACCGGTAAATTTAACCCAATTTAAAACAACTGAGCGGATTATTGCCATCGGTGCTTCCACAGGTGGTACAGAGGCCATTAAAGATGTTTTAATCAATTTGCCGGCTGAAATACCTCCGATTCTTATAGTTCAACATATGCCTGAATATTTCACCAAATCCTATGCGGAGCGTTTGGACAAGCTTTGCAAATTTGAAGTCAAGGAGGCGGTGGACGGAGATTGGGCCACCCCGGGCAAAGCTTTAATTGCTCCAGGTAATAGACATATGATTCTGAAGAGAAGCGGGGCGCGTTATTATGTTGAAGTGAAAGACGGCCCCTTAGTTTACCATCAAAGGCCATCGGTTGAAGTTTTATTTTCTTCAGTTGCCAAGTACGCCGGACCCAATGCAGTGGGTATTATATTAACCGGAATGGGCAGAGATGGGGCAAATGGTTTACTGGAGATGAAAAATGCGGGGGCCTTTACCATCGCCCAGGATGAAAATAGTTGCATAGTTTATGGAATGCCCAGAGAGGCAGTGGCGCTTGGGGCTGCGATGCGGATCGTTGCTTTGGAAAATATTCCTCAGAGCCTGATAGAAGTGCTTTAATCCTCGATCCGGCAAGTAAGTGACAACTTTTCTGCGGTGGCGCAGAAACTCACCGGATCGGGATTTCGAACCAACTTTGTTGGTTACAGAATACCGGCAACTCGCGCGCCATGCACGCACCTTAATTTAAGGGATTCTATAAGCTACAAAGTAGCTTAAGCTACTTTGTAGCTTAAGTTACTTAGCCGGATTCATGTGAATTTAACAACATTCATGGGATGGAGTGTGTAAAACTTGATTAACCAGCAATTGACACAGCCCTATTTTGATAGCGCTCAAATCGTGTTACAGGATATGGCTGCCATCCAAATCGAGCCTGGAGGTTATTTCTATCCCGATCATAATGATATCGTATCCTATGGTGTGGCCAGTATTATTACATTTATGGGTAAAATTAAGGGGCGGCTACTGATCGATATGGATCCAGAACTCGCTATTCAAATTGCCCATAATATCAATGACGAAAAATTTGCCAGTACCAAAGAATTCATGGTGTTAACGACGATATCGGAGATTAATAATGTGATAGCCGGCAAAGCCAATACCAGCTTAAATAATATCTTTAGTCTAGGCTTGCGCCTCGCCCCACCCATTGTTTTTACAGGGAAGAAGCCGATTGTCTGTATTCCAAAAATTAATTCGGAATCAATTGATTGCTATTCGAAGCATGGTCGGCTTAGGATCAATGTCGCTTTTGAAGGTGGTGGTACAGCCAAATGAATACAGCCTACATAAATCCTTTTTTAGAAGCCCTTATCAAAGTTTTAGAGCAATTTGGGATTGCCGGTGTCGAGATCGGTAATATGGAGAAAAAAGAACGGACCCAAGTCACCCTGGATGTAACGGCCATTGTTGGTTTGGTAGGCGATATTAAGGGTAATGTGGCCTACTCGTTTTCTCAGGAAACAGCTAAAAAATTACTCTCACGAATGGCGCCGGGAATGGCTGTCGATGAGTTCGATATGATGGCTCTCAGTGCAATCGGAGAGTTATCCAATATGACAACCGGCAAAGCATCGATTCTACTATCCAATATTGGTGTTAATATCGATATTTCACCGCCCTCAATTATTGTTGGCGAGGAGATATATTTTATTATCAGCCCGGTTCAGAGTATCGCAGTGAACATAAATACTTCGGCTGGACGAATTGAAGTTAATATTGAGATTGAATAGTGATGCAAAGATTACAGCTTTATCGGAAATTTCAGGTGAAAATTAGCAGTTAGCCAATGGCCCCATAAGGAGATTAGTTGCAGCAGTACACTGAAAATGAGACCAGCCGTTATACTTGCAACAAAAGAAGTACGAAACTCAACTTGATCAGCTTCTTTTTTATACATGCCGGCAACTATCCCAATTAAAATCAGGGTGATGATTACAACACCAATGAGAGTTACCAATAAATAAAATTCGCTGATCTGTTCAAAAATTTGGTACATTGTTTGAGATAAAAAGAAAATCACGGATGAAATTACGCCTTGAAATAGATTTTTAAAGTAACTTCGGGTATTAATTTTTCTCATTAATACGGGCAGGATAATTAAGATGGTAATAAAGAGCAAAGTACCGGTGGAAATGCCCCAAAACATGTCCTTATAAACTATATTGTTTGCTTTGGAAATATAAACATTAAACATTTTGAGGGGTTTATTAAAAATGTGATTGTAATAGTAGAATCCACCAAGGATTCCGGAAGTTACGACCAGAAGTATAAAAATGAGCAGGAATTTTTTGAATTTAGAGTTTATAGCCATAGTAAAAAAACCTCCAAAAATTTGTTTTCATTTTAAGATTTATATCATTTACTACGGTTTTCCGATTAAAAATCTTTAGTACTAAATTATAAATCGGGCCTAAAATGCCCGATATAAAAAGATAGGGTTGAATTTAGAGGTTAGTACCAATATAATAAAAGTGCTTGTTTTAAATTTATTTTATCAGCTATTGTTAATTCTTGCAGGAAGGTACACATGAGTCTTCATTTACTATTGAAGGGAATTTTGATTGGGATTTTAATCGCCGCCCCGGTTGGGCCAATTGGTTTTTTGTGTATTAAACGTACTTTAAATGCTGGAAGGCTCCATGGATTTGTGGCCGGACTCGGAGCGGCTACTGCAGATACAATCTACGGAGCGGTTGCCGGATTCGGACTCACCGCAGTTTCAAATATACTAATTTATTATCAACACTGGTTACGTTTCGGCGGAGGTTTGTTCCTTTGCGGACTTGGAATCGTCAGCTTTTTTTCTAAACCAGCCGTCGCTCCCGAGAACTTTAATGGTAAAAGCTTAGTTGGGGTTTATTTTTCTACGTTTATTCTTACTTTGGCCAATCCCCTGACGGTGTTGGCATTTACAGCTATCTTTGCCGGTCTTGGTGTCGGCCGTGGTTTGATTCAGCCGGAACATAGGCAGAGCAACGGGGCAACGGAAATGCTGGTTTCGGGAGTGTTTTTAGGGTCTGTGATGTGGTGGTTGTTCTTAAGCATGTTGGTCGGCGGGTTTCGTTCGAAGTTTGATTATCGTAAATTATTATGGGTTAACCGAATTTCCGGTATCGTTATTTGCGGCTTTGGATTGGTTGTATTGTGCTTTATAAAAAGGTAATCAAGGTAATCGTGAGTAATGAAAAACGGATGGGTTATGTCCCCATCCGTTTTTTCTGTTTTTAATAAGAATCATTCGAATTCTGGTTTTGAGCCGGGTCTGATGCGCCTAATAATTTACTTAAAGCGGCCGTGGCCAGCTCAATTCTGCCATACTCTTTGACTTTACTAAGATCACGATCCAGCAAAGCCTGAGCGAAGTCTTGAGTAATACCTAAACGGCTGGAAAGAGCCTGCGATAAACGATCTTTACTTAAGGTATCCAGATAGTTCCAGTCCTGTACCATTATACTTTCGGCTTCGGCCGGAGTAAGCCCCATAGCAACCATTTTGTTATAGAGGTCTCCTTTTAGATTATCTTTTACAGAATTCCAATCTCCGGCTACCATGGCACTAATTTCGTCTTTAGTCAGCTTGCCTTTGGTCATCATACTAACTTTAGAAAGCAAATCATTTTTGGTCACTTGACCGAAGGCTTTTAGAAATTTGACATCTCCGGAAGGAGAAGCAACAACGGTTGCATCGTCACCGTTTAATAGAGTATCCACATCGCTGGGATTATTGTTGCGTAATAAAATTGTTTCCGGGGTCACCATGGCCAGTACCGGATCGCCATTAGCGTTTTTAACATTGACCAGTCCGGTATCCGGGCTGACACTGGTGATTTTCCCTTTAGAGATGACCAAATCACCAGCGGCCTTTATCATCCATGCCGCTTCAGCCCGTGTTGTCATCTGCTCGGGATGAAATTCGTTTTTGAGACTTTCCGGAAACAGGCCCAATTTGTTGACGATTTCAATACTCTGAAAAGCCCAGTTTGATTTGGGAACATCGCTAAAGCTAGGTGAGAATGGATTATATTTTTCCTCAGACTTTCCGAGTTGAATAATCCGGGTTAACATGGTTGCTACTTGGGCCCGACTGAGCTGTTGATCGGGTTTGAATGTCCCGTCCGGAAAAGCATTCATCACTTTATGCTGGACCGCGGAACTGATAAAGTTTTTGGCCCAATTGCCGGTTGTATCTGAAAAAAAGCCTTGGCTGGCCGGTTGGTAGTGAAAAGTTTTGGCGACTAATTTGGCAAACTCGGCCCGGGTAATCGACTGCTCCGGCCTAAAAGTACCGTCGGGGTAGCCATTGATAATACCTTTATCGGCTAAGTTTTGAATAGGTTTAGTAGCCCAGTTGTCACTAATGTCGGATAAAACCACCCCAGCTTGGGCTTCCATACTGAAAAGGAAAATGAACATCAATGTGAGGCAAAGAATCAGATAGGATTTTCGATTGATAAAAAACATGTTACATACTCCTTTTTTATTTTGTAATCTGAAAAATTACGAAAATCTAATTTACATAAATCATTAGAAATTGAATTTCGCAATGAAGCCCGGGATTCCTCCAAGCAATTGATGGTAAGGCTGGAAGTACTTGAATCGATTATGGTTTTCTTCAAGTCAAAACGAGGGAATCAAAAGATAATTTCAGGTATTTCTGTGGAAAGTTTGGTGTAGATTGTCTTATTTCTCACCGGCTCAAAGATTCTTCCGTAATGTTACCCATAAGGCTTATTGACATGATTGAGGGGTATTTTATAATTTATTTAATACGAGTGTCCGAATTCATTCTGTTGGTATCACTAAGATAAAGAAATTCAGGTTGCACTGAATACTGAATAATGATATAATTTGGACTATTCGTTGAATATATAGGGAAGGATAACGGGTGAAATTGGTTTTGGGAAGAACTGAATTTAGAGGTTTGGGATTTTATGTTCCAGAAAGAGTTCTTACCAATTTTGAAATCGAAGAAATGGTAGACACTTCTGATCAATGGATTTATACTCGTACTGGAATTAAGGAACGGCATATTGCTGCTGCAGAACAAGCTACTTCCGATTTAGCTGTCATTGCAGCCGGAAGGGCGCTTGAAAATTCCGGACTCTCGCCCGCGGATTTGGATTTAATTATTGTGGCAACCGCAACTCCTGATACCCCAATGCCGGCAAGCGCTTGTTTGGTCCAACAGGCTATCGGAGCCCAAAATGCTGCAGCCTTTGATATTTCAGCGGCTTGTTCGGGTTTTATTTATGGTTTGTCTGTCGCTGACGCCTATATTAAAAGCAAAGTTTATCAAAATGTGCTTTTAATCGGAGCGGAAACATTTTCACGGATCATCAATTGGCATGATCGGAATACCTGCATTCTTTTTGGCGATGGGGCTGGGGCAGCCGTACTGCAGCGGGGTAATGGAAGTTCAGGGATTTTAAGCACCTTTTTAGGGGCTGATGGGGCCGGCGCTGAATTGTTATCCATCCCGGCCGGTGGTTCTAGGCTCCCAGCCGGGAAGGAATCTCTTGAAAGGAATCTGCAGTTTTTACAAATGAATGGTAAGGAAGTATATAAAGTAGCAGCAGGTGGAATGGCTAAAGCGGTTTTGTCAGCCCTTGGAAATGCTGGATTAGCATTGGAAGATGTAGATTTAATTATCCCCCATCAGGCTAATGTCCGGATCATTGAATCATTAACTCAAAAGTTAAATTTGGCTTCGGAAAAATTCTTTGTAAATCTTACAAGTTACGGAAATACTTCCGCGGCCTCAATTCCAATTGCTCTATGTGAAGCATTTGAAGCCCATAAGATTAAAGTAGGTGATCTTATTGTTCTCGTAAGCTTTGGCGCCGGCTTGACATGGGGCGCAAGCATTATTCGTTGGTAGGCATAGTTATCGCTACCAAACCGGAGTTAGCCACGTTAAGGCGGGGTGGATGACGATTTAAAAAAAGTGTCCCAGCCCCATGTAATAGATGGATTCTAAATTTTCCTTGCAATTGGCGCAAATAAACAATGGGCCAAGTAGGGTGGGGCCTATAATTCCGACTGAAAAATCATTTTTAAGCTTTGAATCCAACCAATGATCATAAACTCCTCCATGCTCCATCCAAACTCCTAAATAGATGTTTGAGCCAAACGGAGTAAGGTTTTTTAAAATTCCCACGCTGCTTAAAAAATAATTATTGCCATGGAATTCATCAAATCCAAATGCCCCCATTCGGAACAATCCGCCCAATTTGTATTGCTGGGGTAAAGGCATATTGTCAGTATTAGAGATTCCAGCGGCGATCAACGTGAAAATCGAGATTTTTGGCCCTACCGGGCAGTTCCAGAGCACTTTGTTCTCGAAAGAACCGAAATCAGATGTACTACTTGGAGTATCAAAATACCAAATGGCGTCGGAATGCACAGTTAAGCCTCTTAGTGGCAATAATGGATCATTAGCAGAGCTAAAAATCCATTGCAAATGAGCCTTTTGAACTTCCCCATTATAGTCTGAGTTCAAGGGTTCACCAACAGTGACTTTGGTATGCTGATGTTCTTCAACATAACCCAAACGGAATTCCGAAAATTCATTGAGATTGTAACCAACATCAAGCCTAAGTCCATCGTTTGAAATCTGGTAATCTGTGATTCGATGGCTCGATTCAAATAAGCTATTATCAACTTTCTTTAAATAGACAGAGGGCGCCACAAACCATCGACTGCCAGGAAACCGCTTGTATAGTTCCGTCTGGAAACCCAGATCACTGCCTAAGTTCAAGTCGGACCGTAGCTCAGAATGAGGTCCGGCAATATTCATGGATGCAATCCGTACACCAATAATATTTTTACTTTCATTGGAACCAAAAGTCATTTGGAGATTGGAACGGATAAATGGCGGTCCGTAGGTCTTTTCTTGTACATAAATCACTAAAACCGGCTGCTGGCCCTCAATTGCAAATTCGTAGGATAAACCTTCATATAGACCGGAACCCATTAGAGCTGTTAAGTCTTTTTCTAATAGGGATGGCTCAACCGGTTTGCCGACATATTTTTGGAAACGGTTTTGAATATCGATTTTATTGGTATCCGAAGTATTTTTGATTAAAATACCCTGAGGGATTGGCGCGCTTTTGCAGGAACGTTTCTTTCGTTCCTGTAAATATTGCTGCCATGATGGTTCATCAAGAGCATACTTTTGAAGGACTGTCCTTTGCTTTTCAGTTGTCTGATACCCTATTTCAATATAGCGCTCGGCAGCACCCCATTGGTAGAGTCCCAAATCAGTTATTGGAGGCTCAACCAATATATCCGCATGGATGATGGATTTTTTAACATTTTGTCCAGTCACTGTATCTAAAGTCCTAGATATAACCGTACCAATATTTTCAGATTGATTGTTTGGAAGGGGTGATGCGATATTGACCGCGATTATAACATCAGCCCCCATCTTTTTAACTACTTCAACAGGTACATTGTTAAGGATTCCTCCGTCTACCAACAGTCGTCCATTATATTCCACCGGATGAAAAACACCGGGAATCGACATGGTCGCCCGAAGAGCTTTTTCAAGTGAACCATTTTCCAGTACGATAGATTCCCCATTACGAATATCGGTCGCAATACATTTGAAAGGAATCGGAAGATTATCAAAATTGGTAACCAGGGAATAGGGCAAGGTGATCCGGCTTAAGATCATGTCGACTTTATATATATTGAGCCCGCTGGGAAGAGTCAGTTTTCCATCCCGTAGTCCCAGTCCTAATAGGGGATAGTCCCGTTCATCTTCTTTTCTGCGAAAATCCATAGAGTCATAGGGTGGTACAGGGTTAAACATTTCATTCCAGTCTGTACCCCTTACCAAATCTTCAATATCCTGAGGGCTCATTCCCATAGAGTAACAGGCTCCTAAAAGTCCCCCCATGCTGGTCCCGGCTATATTGTCAATCGGAATATGATTTTTCTCAAGCCATTTGAGAATTCCAATTTGGGCAAACCCGCCGGCTGCCCCCCCTCCCAACGCCAAACCGATTTTTACCCGTCGGGTCTCGGGGGTTATGGTATCTTCAGCATTCACAGAAGATATTTCAAATAGATAAAAGGAAATTAATATTAAAAATAACGAGATTAGCCAATGGTATAACTGATTTTGTTTCATCATCAAGCACCTTCAATATGGGACTCCTTGATATCATATTTTTTTTGACATCTCAAGGTAATCCGTTTCCAAAAATTTGCTTTCGTTTAGCTTAGCACTTTTTGGAAAT
>JAEZKW010000183.1 GCA_023415375.1 Bacillota bacterium | reverse complement strand
GAATAATGTCCCTGGTCTTTCTTTAGCGATTTTTAATGATAAAGAGATAGAGTACACTGAAGGCTTTGGGGTTAAAAATACCAGCACTGGGGAACCGGTTGATGAAAATACCATTTTTGAAGCGGCTTCATTCAGTAAAACGTTAACAGCGTATGCCGCCCTCATCTTAGTGGAACAAGGGAAATTGTCTTTAGATGAACCTTTAAACAAATATCTGAAAGAAGAGTATATCCCGGATCGAAAATATGCCGCTAAGATTACTCTTCGAATGATACTTACACATACCTCCGGACTTTCCAATGCCTCGGATGGAGGCGACCGTAAGGTTTATTTTAAACCCGGCAGCTACTTCTCATACTCGGGAGCTGGATTCCGTTACCTTCAACAGGTCATGGAGGATATTACCGGTTTACCTTTTCATCAATTTATTGATCAAACAATCATAAAGCCACTAGCTATGAATTCAAGTTCCTTTGTTTTGACCAAAGAAATGGAACCCTTGCTTGCAAACGGTCATGATATCGGCTTGAGTACGCCTATTGCAAAAATGAACGTCAATGCGGCATACAGTTTATTATCCACGCCTACTGATATGGCCAAATTTAATATGGAGATTTGCCATCCCACACTATTAAAGCCAGAGACAGTAAAACAAATGTTAAGCCCGATGGTGAAATGGCAAAATAATATTTATTGGGGTCTTGGGATGGGACTATTGCAGCGTCCGGGGGAAGATTTCTTTTGGCATTGGGGCAACAATTATTACTATTGCAGCATCATGATTACGGGTAAAGAGTCTAAGCAAGGTGTGGTCGTTATGACAAATGGCAGCACAGGCATGAAGCTCGCCCAAAGGTTAGCTATCAAAGTTATCAACGAGTATGCTTTGGCGGACAGTAACAAAGTTGATTCTCAGACCTTTGATTTTTTATTGTAAAATATTCTAGTCAGTGAATAAAAAAAGCGGGACGGTTCAATCAAGAGCCGTCCCGCTTTAATGTGCAATCGTAAGAATAACAATAAAAAAATGAGATATTTAAAAACGAACCGACATAAAAACCAAAGAGTAATGTTGTAAAGAAACAACAATTAGGATATTATAAATAGAATTGGATCAACACAATTATATATTAAATCAATATAATAATAACACAAAGAAGGCTGGCTGTCAATACTTTTTTGATGACTGTTTTAATTGCAGGGGGGAGCGGTTTTATGAACGGGTTAGAAAAAGAACATGAGCTTCAAAGACTCAGTATGGTATTACAACAAATACAGCTTAGGCTAAAAAAAAGTCGCGCAGACTTCCAATCTTCCCGGGGCGAATTGCAAGACGCTTTAGAAGAATTTTGGGAAAATCCCAATGTCGATTTTTGCGATCAATCTCAATTGGTTGAGGTTGTCGAAAGGCAACGCAGTTTAGCAGATTTTTCGGAAGGCAGACAGTTGCAGTATCTTAAATTGGCATCATCCCCTTATTTCGGGCGAATCGATTTTGCCGAGGAAGGTCGACCGGAACCCGCGGGCCCTGAGATGATTTATATCGGTATCGCCACCCTTACGGACTCCCAGACAGGAAACTGTTTAATTTATGATTGGCGTTCACCTATCGCTGGGATGTTTTATGATTACGAACTGGGAAATAGTGAGTATCAATGTCCAGCAGGGATTATCCATGGCAAAATAACGTTAAAACGGCAATATAAAATTAAAAATGGCCGGATGGAGTATATGTTTGATGCGGATGTTAAGATTGACGATGAGGTGCTTCAAGAGTTACTGGGAAAAAGTGTCGATGACAAAATGCGCACTATCGTTAATACGATTCAACGTGAGCAAAATCGGGCCATTCGGGATGAAACCCATCCCGTTTTGTTGGTCATAGGTCCTGCTGGTAGTGGAAAAACTTCGGTAGCTTTACATCGGGCGGCCTATTTACTTTACCGGGATAGGGAACGGATCACGTCAAAAAATATTTTAATCTTATCGCCCAATCGGATCTTTGGCGAATATATATCAGATGTTCTGCCAGAATTAGGGGAAGAAAATGTCCGCCAGTCGACTTTTCAGGAATATATCCAGCCTAAAGAGGCGGTTTCAATTCGGTTTGAAGACTTCACAGACCAAATGGAATACTTGCTTACTGGGGCTAAAGAAAATGATTTTGAGGTACGTATTGCCGGAATCGGCTATAAATTTTCACCTCAGTTTATGAAAGTGATTGATAACTATTTGGTTTATTTACATGATGGTTTGATTCGAGACTATCCTACGCTGGATTTTCGGGGCCAGGTTTTCTTTTCAAAAGAAGATTGGCAAACCCTTTTCTTTAAAAATTTAGCCTATTTACCGTTAACGGAACGTTTAAAAAAGATCAGACGTCGGATTCAAATTCAAATGAGACCGCTCATTCATCAATTGCGTCGGGAAAAAGAGGAATTGATCGCGAGTACCGGAGAGGAGGTTAATGAAAGGGATATTAAAGCCCTAGCCAGGATAGCAGCCCGGGAAGAACTCATTTCTTTGACAGACAAAATTGAAAGTATGACAACAACAGAACCTTTTTTACTATACCGACGGTTATTTGACGATGCAAATCTTTTTCGGCGTTTAAGCGCTGAAACTGAAGTACCCCCGCCCGTGCGCGCCAAATGGTCTGAAGTTTGCAAACAATCATTAGATTCTTTGGAAAAAGGCATATTTTTATATGAGGACGTGATTCCATTTATTTATTTTAAAGGATGCTTGACCGGGTTTTTAGCAAAGACCGATATACGCCACGTTATTGTTGATGAGGCACAGGATTATAATTGTTTTCAATTCGCAATCCTAAAACGTCTTTTTCCTAAATGTTCATGGACAATATTAGGAGATCCCGATCAAAAAGTCAATCCGTATCAACCAGTCCTTGAATTCCCTAAAATAGCAGATATTTTAGAAGGGCATCAGCCAAATTCCCCCATAAATTGGGGAATGATCTGTCTCCAAAAAAGTTACAGGTCAACCTGGGAGATTCAGAGCTTTGCTTGGGCAATATTGGGAAGGTCTGACCCGTCGAATCATATCCAGCGGCCGGGACCTCGCCCTCAGGTTGTAAAAACACAAGATCCGGCTCAACTCCCGGAGTCGATAATCCAGACGATTAAGGAAGTACAAAAAGAGGGTTGGCGCTCAATCGCGGTTATTACTAAAACAGCCGGGGAAAGCAAGGCGGCCCATGAAGTCCTCCGGGAGAAGATTCCGATCAATCTTCTTACTTATGAAATGGAAAAGTTTTATTCAGGGCTTGTGTTGATGCCGGTATATTTAGCGAAAGGTTTAGAATTTGATGCAGTTTTAATTTATGATGCCGGAGAAAAGGCATATCCTTGTGAGGAAGAACGAGGCCTTCTTTATGTGGCTTGTACCCGGGCTTTACACCGTTTGTTTTTATTTTACAGTGGGGAACTTACACCGCTGGTGAAAGGGATTCAAAAGGATTTGTATGATTTTGTTTGATTTACACTCAGGATCTTTCAAAATTTATATAACAAACCTAGCTAGCTGGTTAAAACGCTCACGATGGGGCCGGTAAAAGTCAGCGGGCTGATTGATGCGGTGGATTAATACTTCTCTGACCTGGTTTAAGAATTACGCTCCTCTTTAGCTTGTTTGTTTAGAATTGTTTTACAGACTCCAGTGTGAGCAATATGTAAAGCTGCCTCCTCGTTTACTGGTTTACTACACGAAAATCCTTGAATAATGTCGCAATTATTATTTTCCAAAAATTCCAACTGTTCACGGGTTTCAACGCCTTCTGCAATTACCTGTAGGTTCATTTGGTGGGCCAAGGTAATGATGGTTGCTATAAGTGACTGCTGCAACCCATGATAAATATCTTCAATAAATGATTTGTCGATTTTAATAATGTTAATCGGTAAATTTCGCAAGTAATTTAAAGAAGAATAACCGGTGCCGAAATCGTCTAAGTGAATACCAATACCATAATCCCGGATATTTTGTAATTTTTCAAGATTGGTTTCAAAAGACTCCATTAAAGTTGTTTCAGTAATCTCTAGGCCAATGTTTTGAGGGGGGATATTGGTCTTTTTAATGATTTGTTTGATGGATGATACAAAATCGTTTTGTAATAGCTGACGCGTAGAAATGTTAATGGACATTATAAGGTTCGGGATACCTTCATCCTGTAGTCTGGCGGCAAACCTAGACGCTTCTTCGATAACCCATAATCCAATCGGAATAATCAGACCAGTTTCTTCGGCGATTTTGATAAATTTAGCCGGAGTTACATCGAACTCTGGGGTTCGCCATCGAAGTAGTGCTTCAAAACCAACTACTTTGCCTGTTAATGCTTCAACCTGAGGTTGATAAACGATTGAAAATGCGTGTTGTTCGAGACCCAGTCTCAAGGCTGATTCTAATTTAACTTTCTCGACGATGCTTTCATTCATCGCATGGTCGAAAAATACGAATGAGTTTTTTCCGGATTCTTTGGCTTTATACATTGCAGTATCGGCATTTTTCATTAATTCTTCAATGTTGTTACCATTTTCCGGAAAAATAGTAACCCCCATACTTACTGAGATATGAAAGGTTTGTTCTTTGATAAGAAAAGGCCGGGTTAGATTACTCATCGTTTGGGTGATGATATTAGATAAAGTATCCTGATTCGAGATTTTAGGAACGATGGCCACAAATTCATCTCCACCGATGCGGAATACTTGT
Source organism: Bacillota bacterium (assembly GCA_023415375.1). Lineage (GTDB taxonomy): Bacteria > Bacillota > UBA4882 > UBA8346 > UBA8346 > UBA8346. The sequence goes on along the minus strand of JAEZKW010000183.1, from coordinate 7,244 downwards.
AAACCAACCAAAATCGAACTAAGCCTTGAACCAATTTCCATTAACAGAGAATCGCCCAGGGAATGACCAAAGGTATCATTGATTAACTTAAAATCATCGATGTCAAAATAGAGTAAGGCCATCCTTGTATTATCGGCGATGGCATTGGAGAGAAAGATTGGGCTTTGTTCAAATAGGGAAAAGCGATTGGATAAACCGGTCAGAGGATCATAGTAGGCAAGATTCCGGAGCTTATTTTCAGATACTGCCAGTTCCTGGTATAGCAAAGACAGGGTTCGATTACTCTCCAGCAGTTTATTTTCATAAGCAACTCTTTCAGTAATGTCAACCCCCATAAAAATAATTTGATGAAGACCTTTGATTAAACTTTGGTTTGAATTTATGCTCCATAAAACATGAATGATTTCTCCGCTTTTATTGATGATAGGAAATTCGATATGGTATGGTTCTTGACTTTGAGTAATATTCTTAAGAACTTTGAAAATGCTTTCTGAATGTTCCGAAGCAATTAGGTCGTGGATGGAGATTTTACCAACGGTTTCATTTTGACTAAAAGTCAAAAATTCCTCGGCGTATTGGTTAAATGCCTTAATGAGCCCATTTTGGTCTGTTTCGAACATAATAATATGGGCAGTATCAATGGCGCTGTTTAGGATGCTTTGCTCGCGGGAAAGCGATTGCTTAAGGGAAATGTTATTTACGTTTAAGGCTAGAAATAGCAAAAAAACCAAAAATATAAGCAGAGCGAGTACCATCAGAATTTTATCCATAGGTTCAAAAATATATTTTTTAGGGGCGGTAATTGCAAATGACCAGTCTGTTCCTTCAATCGGTGCAAAACCCATATATTTTTGAATTCCATGGTAGAAATATTCGCCAGCCCCAATTTTCCTGGCAATCATCTGACGCTGTAACCTAACGAGCGGCTTTAGGCGGTTATCGGCCTTTGCATTGACAAAATTATTTTCACCAACCAAAGACCAGTTTGGGTGAGCAATGAGCTGTCCTTTCCTATTAATAATAATGGAATAACCTTGCCGGTTCATCCTTATCCCGTCCGTGATATTGCAAAGCGCTTCCACGGAATGGGTTGCGTAAAGGACTCCGGTTATTCGGTTATGGTAATACACGGGCACAGCAAAAACAATGACCGCCGAACCGTCAACCCGGCTAATGAAGGGATTAGAGACGTATCTGTGCCCAGTGATGGCTTTTTGAAAATAAACCCTATCCCTTACATTGAGTGTAGCTCCATCGATTGTGAAGGCATTACCGTTTTTATCAGCCATACTGAATCGTTTGAGGTTAAGGTATTTTCGACTAGCAATGGACTGTAGGATAAGCCGCTTATCATGCCAGGGTATCGCCGGGTCTTTCATCGTATCAATCTTTGAGAATGCTTCCAGGATATTCAGATAACCATTCAATTGATCTTGGACCCTGGCGGCTCCTTGTTCAGCGATTTGGGTCAGAGATTGTTTTAGGTTGCCTATGATGACCTGATAGGCTAGAAAATAAATCAACGACACTGTAAATAAGCAAAATATTGTTAAGAACAGACTATATTGAAGAAAATGGTTTCGGTTAGGTGAGCGAAATCCCGTATGCCTGGGCTTGGAGATTTTTGGATTCATGGTCATCGATCCTTATGATTCTATTAGGATACTTAATTATCGACGGCTGATGAAAATCTCTTTACATAATAATATTGATGCATAGCAATCTTACTTCAATGGGAATATTACTTAAAAAGGAATTTCCTAGAGAGGAAGGTAGCAATGCACAATAAACTAGTTATTCCTATTTTAGCGTTAGCATTGATAGTGGCCTGCGGTTGGGGGTATTCACAATATCAAACGAAAAGACAATATCAAATTAACGCTGAAAATCAATACCAACGAGCGTTTGAGGACTTGACCAATCATGTGGGGAATATGGAAACGGCAATGTCCAAAGCTTTGGTTGCGGGTTCTTTTCCTCAGTCGATTCGGTTGTTAACGACTGCTTGGCGAGAGGCTAATTCATGCCAAAGTGATTTAGGGCAATTGCCATTAACTTCCCTCGATCTTTCCCGTTGTAAAATGCTTTTTGCGGAAACGAGTGCCTTTTGTTTTAATTCTGCCCAAAATAAGCTTTTGAAAGGGACGACCGTTGGGGAACGTGAGTGGAATACTTTGCGAAGCTTAAGAGATCGGACTCAAATGGTCACGCGTCAACTCGGTAATCTGCGGAGTGATTTTTATAATAGCCGGGCCCGCTGGCTGGAAGTCGACAGACTTGGAACTTTGGGAGCCAGTGGAATGGCGGCTAATATGAATACCAACAAAGTGACCAAATCATTTCTAATGTTGGAAGATGGATTAAAGCGGGTACCAGATATTCAATTCGAAGGAAATAACCTTAATTTTGTCCCGAAACCGACTGGCTTAACCGGTCGGGATATTAGTTCCAGAGATGCTTTAAATATAGCCAAAAAGTTTGTGGCTCCGGAAATTAAGAATGCCCGCGTAAAATATGAGAGCCTCATTAAAGGGAATTTTCCCAGTTATATGTGTTCCTGGGTCAATCCTAGCCGTCCGGATGATGTGCGTCATTTAAGCATTAGTGTAAAAGGCGGGCATGTCCTTTGGATGCTTGGAGACCGCCAAGTCCGTAGGGGAACCTTAAATCCGGATCAAGTCAAAGCAAAGGCTATCGCATTCTTACAACGTAATGGATGGGATGGAATGGAACAGGTTGCCCAAGAACGATATGGCAATATTAGTTCAGTTACCTGTATACCTAAACGAAATGGGGTACTCCGGTATCCGGAAATGATTAAAGTACAAGTGGCCCAAGATAATGGAGAAATATTGGGTATGGACGGCGTCTCTTATTATACATTCTACAATCCGAACGAATCAATTAATATCAAACCACGTTATACGGAGAGCCGGATCCGTCGAATTTTAAATACCCATATAAGAGCTGAAAAAATTAGCTTGTCTCAAGTGCTGGATGAGATGTACAATAAAGTGCCATGCTATGAAGTGGATTGCCGGGAGGGAAATGAACGATTTCTAATCTATTATAATGCCAATACCGGTAAAGAGGAAAAAATCCGCAGGATTGACCAATATGGAAATGAAATCCAATAGTGTTATAATTTAAAAATTTTTACGTTAAGGCTAATTAAGCTACAATATCTAGGGCTGTTTTTAATTTGCCGCGGATTCTAAGAAGTAAAAAATCTTGACAACCGTCTCGCGATGAATATATAATACACAATAAATAATACATATGCGAGTCGGCTATGAAAAGGAATAGTATCCTCTTTTTCGACTACAGAGAGCTGGTAAATGCGTGCATGCGCGGGTGTAAACCAGTGTCGATGAATGGAGAATCCACCTTTGAGCTGCGGGAAAGAAAAATATTGGTGTTTTTTGGTATCGCTAAGTCTTAATTTTGCAATTATTGATTATGCGCTGCCAAGTAAAACTTTCGAGTAAGTCCCGCCGGTTTGAACCCGTTATCGTTTAGAAAGATTTCGAAAACGAAGTTTTTTTCGGAAAATAGGGTGGTACCACGGCCTTTCGTCCCTAACAGGATGAAAGGCCTTTTTGTATTTATCATTCGGCGCTTGTGGAATGACAATCCGGAAGCGGGCACCAGAATTGTAGGCAGCAGCATTGAACTTAGTTTTGCATGCTGTCTCCTGGCTTCTGAATTCCCCTAATTTTAACCCTGGTTTTAATAAATAAAAAGGAGAGGTGTGTACAAATGAAGGTTTTAATTAGTGACCCGATTACAGCGGCTGGTATTGAGTTATTTAAACAAGCTGGGTTTGAGGTGGAGGTCAAAACCGATCATACCAAAGAAGAACTGGTTGCTAAGATTAAGAATTATGATGCTTTGATTGTACGAAGTCAGACGAAAGTTGGAGCCGATATTATCCAGGCTGCAGATAATTTAAAAGTAATCGGCCGGGCCGGTGTAGGAGTCGATAATGTTGATGTAGAGGCGGCTACTAAAAAGGGAATCATTGTCTTGAATGCTCCCGATGGTAATACCGTATCTACAACTGAATTAACAATTGCAATGCTACTAGCTTTAGCGCGTAATATTCCTCAAGCCCAAAGTTCTCTAAAAGGTGGCGCTTGGGATCGAAAAAGCTTCACCGGTGTCGAGATCAATGGTAAAACCCTTGGTATTGTGGGTATGGGCCGGATTGGTACGGAGGTAGCCAAGCGTATGATTGGAATGGGGATGACTATTTTAGCTTTTGATCCTTTCCTGACTGAGGACCGGGCGAGCGCACTAGGAGTTAACCTGGCAGATTTGGATAAGATCATTACCGAGTCCGATTTTATCACCGTTCATACACCACTAACTGCAGAAACAAAAGGACTGTTTGGCGCTAAAGAATTTGCCCGCATGAAAAAAGGAGTCCGTTTAATCAACTGTGCCCGTGGAGGGATTTATGATGAGAAAGCATTAGCGGAAGCGATTTCGTCCGGGCAGGTTGCCGGAGCGGCGATCGATGTTTACCCGACAGAGCCCCCGACTGAACGTTGCCTGATAGATTTGCCGCAAACGGTTGTTACGCCCCATTTGGGAGCTTCTACCAAGGAAGCGCAAGAAAATGTAGCAGTCGATGTAGCTATCGAAGTTATTAAAGTGTTAAAAGGGGAATCTTTTAAAAACGCCGTTAATTTACCCCCATTACGTCCTGAAGTCCGTTCAGCAATTCAACCATTCATGGGACTAATGGAAACTTTGGGAAAATTTGCTGCTCAGTTGGGAACGCCCCCCATTAATAAGCTTGATATCAGCTTTTTGGGAGAAGTATCTAAATTGGAAACCAGCTATCTCTCAACCTTGCTTATCAAAGGATTGCTTCAACCAAGTTTGGGTGATGAGGTTAATCAGGTGAATGCAATGTTCTTGGCGAAGGAGCGAGGATTAAAGATTACTGAATCCAAGGTCTTGGATGTCAGCGGATATGCAAATTTAATTAAACTTACGGTTACCACGGCTCAGGGGGCCTATACCATATCCGGAACAGTCGGTGAAAACAATGAAGCGCGGATTATTGAAATTGACGGGTACCATTTTGACATTGACGCGCAGGGAAATATGATCGTAATTAATCACACCGATGAGCCGGGCGTTATCGGTGAAGTTGGTACCATATTGGGGCAATTGAAGATTAATATTGCCTCAATGCAAGTGGGTAGGAAAAAACAAGGTGGTAATGCAGTGATGGTGATCAATGTTGATTCAGTTGAGCCTGAAATTGCCGCTAAGTTGGAGAAAGCCAAGAGCGTGTCGAAAGCGCGAGTCATACATCTCTAGAAAAGGTTTACCAGCTATTTTTGCGTGTGCTTCATTTACGAAACGTGCTACTGGAGGGTTTGACGGAAGATTGGTTTATTGACTCTTTAACAACCTTTTCTTTTGTGTTGCATATAATGGTTAGAAAAGTACATCGATCGATGTATAGGGGACGAATCGGTTATTAAGGAGGGAATCATCATGCAGGACTTACAAACTCCTAAAACCCTCCGAATGGTAGTAAAGAAGCAATGGCTGGTCGATTCCATTACCAGTCTGGGTAGCGGATACTTAACCCATTTAACGTACCAAAACGAGTATATCGATCCGGCTGTGTTAGCGGATGTCAAAACAAATCGGGAAATGCAAAAGGTTTTAGGAGAAATCATATTTCAGTCTCAGAACTTAGTTCAAAACCAGAACATTGGCCAACGCATAGCAGAAGTTGAATTTGTCGAGGCTAATGATTTTAACACTTTTGTCCGCTTTGATTTCCGGTTGCTAGAGGTGAATCCATTCATACGGCGGAAATGTGAACTTTTAGACTCAGAATATTTGTGTTTTTATCAACAAAAAATTGCTTAGGTAGCGTTGGCGGATATTATCAATTACTCTAAAAAAGGGCTGTCTCATTGAAAAGAGACAGCCTTTTTATTAAATTTAATCATTCCTTGACAGGGAGAGCCCTTTTTTTGAAGATGGGTCATCTTTATAATCAACTAAATTAATTAAAGGTTAAGCGGATATTATCGCGAATTTGTATAATAAAGCCTGAATAGACGATATTTTTAAGTTCAGGGTGAAAGAATAAAGAAAATTATTGTCTGGGGGTGTTCTTAATGCCTTATGCGCCAAAAACACTTAACAAAAAAGTAATTATAGCTGGGATCACCATATGTATCATTGCTGCAATCGCTATCATTACCTTAAGTATAAATCATTATTCGATGAAGAGAAACCTTGTATTGAAAAAACCAATGGTGTTATTGCTAATCGGAATGGATCATAATATTCTTACCCCACAGTCCCACGATGATCCTAAGAAACTTCCTAGAACAGACACTTTGATTTTAACATTTATCAATCCTCTCAAGTATAAAATAACGATGGTATCAATACCCAGAGATAGTTTAGTTAATATTCCCGGACATGGTTTGGATAGAATAAACGATGCAAGTGTCTTGGGCGGTCTCGCTCTGACCGAAAAAGCAATCACAGAGTTAACCGGTATTAAAGTAGACCATTATGCAGTGGTTAATTTTGAAGGCTTTATTCAATTGATTGACTTGTTAGGCGGAGTCGAAGTCAATGTCGATAAACAGATGCGTTATGGTACCAATGAATCCTACGCGATTCATTTAGATCCGGGATTACAATTATTAGATGGTAAAAAGGCTTTACAATTTGCCCGGTTTCGAAATGAACCGCTTGGAGATATCAGCCGGGTCCAGCGTCAAAGGATATTACTGCAGGCTGTTTATAAAAAAGTCATGAAGCCCGAAAGTTTGGTAAAAATACCTCAGATCATGAAACTGGGGGAAAAATACATAAAAACAGATTTATCAACAGCTGAAATTATTCAGTTGGCCGGATTTGCAAGAAAAGTCAATCAGCAAACCGGATTCCAAAGTTATACATTACCGGGCAAATTTTATGAAGCTTACTGGCAGCCGGAACCGGCGGAGGTTTATCAACTGATGAGCCAAATTAAAAAAACAACATACAATATACCGCATTCTGGCAACTCTTCAAAGTAAAAAAGAACAATGATAAAACCATTGAATACAAAATGATAGGGGAGATTTTTTAGTGCAGGTCGAAGTTTTAGTGGTTCCTTCAAATCAACCGATGAATTTGGCCGATAAAAAAGTAGTGGTTATCGATGTGTTGCGGGCCACCAGTACGATTGTTACCGCATTTGGGAATAAAGC
>JAEZKW010000153.1 GCA_023415375.1 Bacillota bacterium | reverse complement strand
TCATCATTAGAGTCAGCAGGAGTAGCCGCTAAACTCTTAAGATCGGCATTTTGTGAAAATCCGCCTTTTTCATCACTTTGGATGACAATTTGTTGGGCCTCGCATAAATTCTTGTCCGTCCAGTATTTACAATTGTCGACGGTGCAATTTACATCCGGCAAAAAAATCCCTCCTCTACTTTTGTGGATAAAAGTAGGATGCCGTGCCTACAGGAGGATTATCCGCCTAGGAAGAAAAAAATAATACCAAACCCGGTATTATTAGGATTCGGTATTAGTTCAGTCATAGATTATTGTATTTCGGTTCAGTTAATACTTTTACCTTGTTTAACGGCCAAAACACAAAGATTGCCCTGCCGACTACATTTTTTATCGGGATAAATCCAACATCTGGGTCGCGGCTGTCTTTGCTGTAGTTGCGGTTATCTCCCATGACGAAAATTGTCCCATACGGCACATCGGTCGCCGGAAAATCCTGAATATCTTTTTCATTGATATAAGGCTCATTGACTGCGCTGTAATTAATATATAGTTTAGAATCCTTAATTTCAATATGATCGCCCGGTAAACCCATGACTCTTTTAATATATTTCCTGGTATCATGAGGCGGTTTCAGCACAATAATATCGCCCCGCTGTGGTGTGGTAAACCAATAAATATATTTATTGACAATCAATCGTTCTCTATCCAGTAAAGTAGGGACCATTGAGGTTCCGCTTACTAAAAAGGACTGAATCACAAATATAATGATAAAAAGGATAGTCACAACCGCAATTGCAAAGGATTCAACGTTTTCGCGATATTCCGTTTTCTTAATTTCCAGCATAAAACGGCCTCCCAAAAAGATTAAACTTCCCGACGCTCTTCAATTCTAGCCGACTTGCCGGAACGTTCTCTCAGATAATACAATTTGGCACGACGTACTTTACCTTTGCGATCGATTTCAATCTTATCGAGCATCGGTGAATGTACCGGGAAAGTCCGTTCTACCCCAATACCCTGGGAGACTTTACGTACGGTAAAAGTCTCCTTTAGACCGCCATGACTTCTCCGGGTCACAATGCCTTCAAAAATCTGAATTCTTTCTTTACCACCTTCAACAACTTTTACGTGAACTTTTACTGAATCACCAGGCTCAAAGTTGGGGATATCCGAACGCATCTGCTCCCGTTCAATCGTATCAATAATATTCATGAATGTACCTCCTCTCACCAAATAATCGAATATAAATTAATTTATAGCTTAATCGAATTTAAGATTTAATGTTTGACGTAATAATTGTTTTTCCTGCTCAGAAAGGCTAAGTCCATTTAAAAGATCTGGCCGCCGCTTTGCAGTCCGTATTAAAGCTTGTTCTTTACGCCAAGCTTCTATTTTTGCATGATGTCCACTCAGTAAAATCTCTGGCACTGATAAGCCTTCAAACTCCACTGGCCTAGTATATTGGGGATAGTCCAACAGATTTTCCGAAAATGAATCCTTAATAGCCGACTCTTCGGAACCAAGTACTCCCGGTAATAGCCGTACCACTGCATCACTGATGACCATGGCCGCTAGTTCACCGCCGGTCAAAACAAAATCGCCAATGGAAAGCTCCAAGTCAACAAATGAGCGGATTCGCTCATCAAAACCTTCATAATGACCGCAAATCAGAACCAAATGTTCTTCTGCAACCAGCTCACGTGCGGTGTGTTGTTTAAAAGTCTCCCCTTGCGGTGTCAACAAAATTACCTTTGGGTCCGGTTTGGTTTCTTTTGCAAATTGCAGACTGCGATAGATCGGTTCCGGTTTCAGCACCATTCCACTGCCGCCACCGTAAGGAATATCGTCAACCATCCGATGTTTATCGAGGGTAAAATCTCTAAAATTAATAAAACGAAATTCAATAATTTTTTGTTCCTGAGCCCTTTTTAAAATACTGCTTTGAAAAGGTCCCTCAAACATTTCCGGAAACAAGCTAAGGATTTGAATTATCATTCACTCATCTCTCCAAGAGTCCCGGTGGCAATTCAACCACCATCGTACCTTGTCCCAGGTTTATTTCTTGAATAACGCTTTTTAGAGCCGGTATTAAGATTTGTTTCCCGGAAGTACTTTGAACACAATAGACATCATTGGATCCGGTTGCAAAAATCTCAATGATCGTACCTAAATTCTCTCCCTCAATGGTCCATACGGTTAATCCTTCAATCTCATCAAGATAATACCGTCCAGCAGGAAGCCGCGGCCGTTCACTCCGGGGAATATAGATAAGTCCCCTTCCTAAACCTTCAGCCGCCGATAGATCATTGATACCTTCAAACCTTAATAACACATACTCTCGAAAGGGACGATATCCAACAAGTTTAAATTCACGCAGGCCTTCTTTGGTTTTAAAGTAGATGCGGCGAATTTCTCCAAAACGTTTCAGGTTATCAGTTAATGGAATAACCTTCAATTCGCCCCGTACGCCTTGCGCTTTAATGATTTCACCCACTGCAATTAAATCTTCAGAATCCACTGTAACCTCATTTGTTGCTAAGTTCGACAGTTATCCTTAAGTTGTCACGAATCGCACATGCTTTCACCACAGTACGCAGGGATTTGATTATACGTCCTTGCTTACCAATGATCTTACCGACGTCTTCGTCGTTAACTGTAATCTCCAGTAGCATGTGATTGTTTCGTTCCATCCTGGTTACTTTAACATCTTCAGGATGATCCACCAAGGCTTTGGTAACCTGTAGAACCAAATCTTTCATTGATACCAACACCTCACTCATTTACCAGCAGCTTCGGCGATGACGCCAACTTTCTTTAACAGTCTTTTCACTGTTTCAGAGGGTTTAGCGCCTTTCTTCAGCCAATCTTGGGCTTTATCTTTATCAACTACGATTTCTACCGGATCAACAATAGGATTATAATGCCCGATAATCTCGATAAATCTACCATCCCGGGGTGCTCTGGAATCAGCCACCACCAAACGGTAAAACGGCCGCTTTTTGGCTCCCATTTTATTCAAGCGAATCTTTACTGACATCTGTTCACCTCCCTTCAGAAACAGTTATTAGTTCAAAACGGTAATTTTGGCATTTTCCCCTTGCCCATTTCAGCGAATTGCTTCATCATTTTACGACTTTGTTCAAATTGCTGTAATAAACGGTTCACATCCTGGACTGTTGTGCCCGAACCGCTGGCAATGCGACGTCGGCGGTTCCCATTGATAATCGATGGATTGGCTCGTTCCTGTTTGGTCATGGATTGAATCATCGCTTCCAATTTGACCATTTCCTTCTCATCAACCTGGACACCTTTCAACTGTTTGGTCATTTGACCGGGCAGCATGCCCAATATCTGATCAAGCGGGCCCATTTTACGCATTTCCCGCATTTGCTCCAGAAAATCCTGCAGGTTGTAATCAGCCTTGCGGATCTTATCAAACATATTTTTGGCCTTACCCGGATCAACAGCAGCCTCGGCCTTTTCTATCAGGGATAAAACATCCCCCATACCTAGAATTCTCGAAGCCATCCGTCCGGGATGAAATACTTCGAGATCTACCATTTTCTCTCCAAGTCCAGTATACTTGATCGGACAATGGGTAACGGCCCGGACCGACAAGGCCGCTCCACCACGGGTATCACTATCGAGCTTGGTAAGAATAACTCCGGTAAGGCCTAAAGTTTCCTTAAAGCTACCAGCCACATTGACAGCATCTTGCCCGGTCATTGCATCAACCACTAATAAAATTTCATCGGGCTCCACTACGCTTTGAATCCGTTTTAATTCATCCATCAATTCTTCATTAATATGCAAACGGCCGGCAGTATCAATAATCACGGTGTCTTGCTGATGGGAAATGGCATATTCCATACCTTGTTTGGCGATTTTAACCGGATCGGCGCCTTCCAGACTGAAAACCGGTAAATCAAGTTGATTGCCCAAAACTTGCAATTGTTTAATTGCGGCCGGGCGGTAAATATCGGCAGCTACCAGTAAAGGGCGATGATTCTGCTTTTTCAATAAACTGCCCAATTTGCCGGCGGTACTGGTTTTACCGGCACCCTGAAGACCAACCAAAACGATGACGGTCGGCGGCTTTGAGGCAACTTTTAAGGGCGACTCCTGCCCACCCATAAGTTCTGTTAATTCTTCATAGACAATTTTGACAACTTGTTGCCCCGGCGTGAGGCTGCTTAATACTTCCTGACCAATGGCCCGTTCTTTAATCCGGGCAATAAAATCTTTCACCACTTTAAAACTGACATCGGCTTCCAAAAGCGCCAGCCTGACTTCACGTAAAGACTCATCAATATTTTTTTCAGTCAGCTTACCCTGACCGCGGAGTTTTTTTAAGGTTTCCTGAAGTTTACCCGAAAGGTTTTCAAAAACCACTTATCAAACCCTCCATATAACAGTTATTAGTTATTTGTTACGAATGCTAATTTTGTTACTCAGCTTCCGACTCAGCTAAATCTACTATTTGCTGATGAATCTCGGTTAATATTTTACGATTCATTTCATGATCCGGTAATGATGCGATTACTTGCTGCAATCTCCCGGACACTTGATGCAAAACTGTTTGTTGATCCATAAAACGCTGCAGCAATCCTAACTTAGCCTCTAAATCTTCTAAAATCTTTTCACTGCGGTGCAATAAATCATGAACGGCCTGTTTGGATACGCCACCGGCAGCTGCAATTTCCGCCAGCGACCAATTTTCCTGATAATATAACTCCATTGTCTGGCGCTGTTTTTCAGTGAGCAAACCACCGTAAAAATCATAGAGGAGTCCGACCCGGACTAGTTGTTCCAAAGGGCTTCACCTTCACATAAGCGTCAAGTACTTTTACTTAACAGTGATAGTATATCCAGATATCAATGGATTGTCAAGCCACAAAACAAATTTTATGAGCTAGGCAACCGAAATATTTGAAAAAAAACTATATTTTTTGACTTCCTTTGCCGATGAATAGAATGCAGCAAATTTAAGCAATACCAAAGGACCTGTGCATTAATTTTGGTAAACTTTAATTAATTTAAAAAAGGAGCGAATTACGTGAAAAAATTATTTTTACTGATTTTGACCTTGGTTTTACTTTTCGCTTTCTGTAACTTGGCGATGGCCCAGGTGTTTCCTGGAGATGATGGATATTCAACAATGTCTTATTCAAATCCTTATAATCCAGCCGCTTGGAATAAAAGCAGTGATTGGCATACAGTAAATACTTGGCACAATACCGATAGTTGGTACACGGTCACTCCGGAAGCGCCTTACGTTGAAGCCTATTATAATGATCATAACTTCGCAAGATTAGGCGTTGAAGGTTATGCCAACGAACAAACTTTTTTTGATGTTCAAACCAAATCCGGCAATTCGGAAATTAATTATTTTGCCGGCAGTCTTTTATTTGAAAGCGGTCTGTTTCTCGGCGGATCCTATCGTGGTGATTCCAATAACCATACTGTATACATTTCTCCCGGTTACCGTCTTAGCTTAGATGATGCCAGTTTTATCGCCCTCAGTTGTGACTATTTGACATCAAATCCAAATAGTTATGGTTCCTATAATGATGAAATTGTAGGATATGATGTTTATTACAAGTATTTTGTGAATGACAAAGCAAAGCTAGGCGGTGAAGTTTATTTCCCGAAAGACGGGGATACATACTGGTGGCTGGGAATTAACGTCAAGCCCGCCGATGATCTTGTAATCGGTGCCTATTATGAAGTCCAAGGTGATACCAGTCGTTACCATGGCGGCTTTACTTTCGCTCCGATGCCGCTGATTATTGATGCAGAGGTTGGGCGTGACATTGTTGATAACTACTATACTGCAAGCGGAATGCTTATGACTTCAGATACTTTTCGTCTGGGAGCTGATTATTTCAAATATGATGGCGCCAGAGACGGCGCTATCCATGCCAAGCTAAACTTCGGGGATGACAAAACCAGTTTTATTGTCAAATATCAATTTAAAAATGATTCTTATCCATCCGTAATTTCAGCCGCCGTCAAAGTAAGTTTGGACAAATAACCTAAAATCTTCAACATTGAATGAAAAGACCTCCTTGGGATCCAATCAATGGCCAAGGAGGTCTTTTTATGGATTTTACATTATAATCTTTGAGTAAGCTTCAACCATTCTTTAGCAATTAGTGCATGTCCCGCTGGGGAAGGATGAACTCCATCAGGCGTCCAAAAGCCGGGTGCTTTGAAAGAAGAAGCGCTACTAAAAATGCCATCCAGTGGCAATAACAAGGCTTTATACTGTCGTGCCAAATCTCGGACCACATGAATTTTGGGATCGAGGTCCTCCCGCCATCTTCTACGATCCTCCAAAGCAGGTAAAACAAAAGGTTCACAAAGAATAATTTTCTGGATATTCGCCGCTTGAAGGCGATCTAAAATGCCTTTATAAGTAGAGGCAAAATTTTCAGTCGAAGTCGGATCATTACTGTCAAATCTGCGCCAACAGTCATTAATTCCTATTAATATGGAGACAACCGTTGGTTTTAGCTGAATACAATCATCCTCCCATCTTGCTTCCAAATCCCTGACTCGATTGCCACTAACTCCGCGATTAAGAAAACGGACATTTTTTTCCGGATATAAAGCCGCAAACCAGGAAGAGATCATCATCGGATAACCGTAACCCATATCGCTCTGGTCCTGGCGGTTACGGCCCACATCCGTAACACTATCGCCTTGAAACAACACAGTCGCATCATCGTTGATAAACATTCCAACACATCCTTTGAAGTAAATTCCAAGATATCACAAATATCATATCAAATAATAAAAATGAATGCAAAAATTAAAAGATAAATGCAAGCATAATTTTAGTAATTTGGCTGCAATATTAACAAACGGAATGATAAAGATTTCCAATCACATGACGATGATGCCCCAATGGCACATATCCGGACTCTCGCTATAATAAATGTCACCAAATGGAGTATGACCATTATCACTTGACCGACTTAACATTGCGTATTTACCGTTAATTTTGCGCGGAAGTAAAACCCCATTGCGATTGAAAGGCAGAAAGGCGTTTTCCATTCGATAAAATTTTTCAAAATCATAAGTATATCCAACACCAATTGTTGGGCCGTTGTACCCATTGCACCAGGTAATATAATAACATCCTCGATCCAGGACACCCGAGGGTCATAACCATAATCAAACTTACCAATATCCGAATCATCGCATGTTTTTTCCTTTGTGATACGTGGTGAAATTGCTATTTAGGACTGCAATATCACTATGCAATGTTGTAATTATTGATGTCAATATTAACACTCTTGTAATATTCTGTAATCTGTTATAAGCCAAAATTGTAACAACGAAAAAGAAATTTCACCGAGTTGTCAGTGAAATCTCTTGAAATTACAATAATTGTTTAAAAAATCGATTGAATGTGTTTTCTGGAAGTATCAATTCAATAAGTCTTGAAGAGAAAATCAGAGGTTGGTGGTTATTAGTATTATTTCATTTAGATTCTAGGACAGCCGTGGTAGCGCCTTCCACAAACTGTACTTCTATTACATTATTATGTCTGCAATAATTTGTCAACGATTATTTATAATCAATAGGATTATGGAGCTTACCAAAAAGGTTTTAACAAGTCTTTTCCATTACCTATTCATTTATTTTAACTCCAACTAGAATCAAATAGCTAATTATTTGTTTCTGGTTTTAGCTTTAAAACCTCTCACTCCAACATTAGCTGATTTATGATAGGTAGAATGATTGGAGGACCTGCTCATTTTGTCAGCCCCAGCCCCACTGTTCTTGCTTGATTTTTCGAGTGATAGCGGACCGGATTTCGGAGCAGAACTCGCTATTTTGTTATTGAATCCGCCCAAGCGTTTTTTTCCCGCTTCAAACTCTCTACGCCGACGTCCCGAAAACTTATGCTTACCCTTCGCTACGCATTCATCACAGAAACCCTTATTTTTGCGAACTTGAGCCGCAGCTTCTTTACCACAGCTCCGGCAAAAATCGCCTAAACTGGCGGCACATTGAAAACATAGGCCTGTTTTATGGACATAACCCGGATCGGGCTTGCCACAGGCACTACAAATGCACCCTGAACAATAACCGTTGTGCTCCTTGAGTTCTAATGGTTCAATCCTTCCGCATCCTCGACAGCTAGTAATCCCGTCTCGTTTTTCTCTTACTTCATTTAAGCAATATTCACATAGGTTTAAAGACTTGAAAATACGGACTTTCCGGACAGAATTGCCACATTTGGAACAAGTTCTTTCACTGTCTCTCCCTTTGCTTTGGCCCTCACGATTGGGATCGGCCCATATTTTTCTCGGCCCGCGCGCGCGCGCTTTTTCCGGCATATCTACATTATCCTCCTAATACTCTTTTAACCAGTCGAATGATATCTCCGTATGTAATCCAGACAAACGCAAAAATAGCAGCAATGAATCCGATTGTATAGGCAGCTGCCTTTTGCTCGGCAGAAAATTCCCGTCTGAAAATTTTCTCCAAAATTAAAATTACGATCCAACCACCGTCTAAAATCGGTAACGGTAACGGCAACAAGTTAAAGATGCCCAACGAAATACAAATTGCTGCAAAAAGTTGGATGATCGTAAACCAAACCAACTGCGGAGGAAGCTGCAAAGTTTGTTCAATCATATCGACCGCACCGATCGGTCCCATCACCGCTCCCTTCACTTTTCCCTTAATAAGCTGCACCAACATTTTTATGGTCGTCCAAGGAAAAGCAATCGATTGTTTAGCGGCCTCCCCAATTGAAGCAGTTTTAAACTTGGGGGTCGGCATTAACGAAACGCCTATCAAATATCTTTTATTCTCGGGGCTGTATTTCGCGGTCAATTCTTTTATCAGTTTTACGCCGCCCCGGTCAATTTCGAGCTTCACTGCCTGTTGAGGATTTTTTTGAATGACCGTCGATAAATCCGATGCTTGCTTGATAGGTGTACCATTGATGGCTACCAGCTTATCACCTGGTTTCAACCCAGCCTGCATTGCCGGACTGTTCGAATTGATCACGCTAATTACCACTGAGCTATTAACCAGTGCACCCTTAGAAACTACTGGTGTTCCAATCCAAATCAGAGCAAAAAAGAATACAATCATACCTAGTAGTAAATTGAATATCGACCCAGTCGCGAGTACAATTACTTTTTTCCAAAGTGTGAGATTATAAAAAACGTGTTCCGGACGGGTCTCAGGTTCTTTTGTTTCGCCTTCAAGCGCCATATCCATACCCGCAATTTTACAGAAACCACCGAATAAGATCCAACGCAATGAGTATTGGACACCTCCCCGGGTAAATTTGCCGATCAAAGGCCCAAAACCCACTGAAAATTCATAAACTGTGACTCCAAAAGCCCGGGCTGTCATAAAATGACCATATTCGTGAATCATCACAGCCACGCTTAACATTAAAAGCGTCAACCAGACTGAATTAAAATTAAAGCCCATAATTTGACCCCCTTTTTTGAATCAATTGACGAACGCGTTCCCGCACCTGGCGGTCAACACTGAAGATTTCTTCGATACTGGGATGAATTGAAAAACCTTCTTTTTGATAGTACCCCATTAACTCGGAAACAATACGAATAATCGAGGTGAATTTGATTTTACCAGCAAGAAATGCTTCCACCGCTACTTCATTAGCGGCATTTAAAACCACCGGCATGGTGCCTCCCGCTTTCCCAGCTTCATAAGCAAGTGCCACAGCAGGGAAAAGCAAAGAATCAACCGGATAAAAATGAAGCTGTGCTCCGGTTGTTATATCCAATTTGGGAAAACGGCCTGGTAATCGTTGCGGATAGGCCAGTGCAATTTGAATGGGCAAACGCATATCACAAAGGCCTAACTGGGCAATCGTTGAGCCATCGATGAGTTCAATCATCGAATGAACAACGCTCTCGGGATGAATGACAGTAGCGATCTTATCAAACGGCATATCAAAGAGCCAATGGGCTTCAATTACTTCCAGCCCCTTATTAAACATAGTCGCTGAATCGATAGTTATTTTTCCACCCATATGCCAATTGGGGTGGTTTAATGCTTGTTCCAAGGTAACCTGTTCCAGATCCTCTGGCCGATACCCCCGGAAAGGTCCTCCGGAAGCAGTCAACACTAAGCGCTCAACCTGACCGGAAACCCTTCCTTCCAGGCACTGAAAGATAGCACTATGCTCGCTATCAACGGGAAGAAGCTTAACATGGTTTTTTTCCACAGCTGGAATGATAATCGAACCTGCGGCAACCAGGGTTTCTTTATTAGCGAGTGCAATGTCTTTACCGGCTTCAATTGCTGCTAGAGTAGGCCGAATACCTACGGAACCCACAACGGCCGTTAATACCATATCAACTTCCGGGATCACAGCCAGTTCGGTTAAGCCTTCTAACCCTGCAAAAACTGTAATAGCACGCGCGGGATCGGTATCAGCTAAAGCTGATTTTAAATCCTGGTAAAGGTCTTTCTGTCCAATTGCTACATAAGTCGGTTTAAATTCGGCGACTTGTTCCAAAAGCAGCTTTAAATTGGAACCCCCACTCAAGGCCACTACTTCAAATCGCTCCGGAAATTGGCTGACGACCTCGAGAGTTTGCCGACCGATGGAGCCGGTTGAGCCTAAAATTGCTAGTCGTTTCTTCAAAAAATCACACCATCCATGTTGTTTGTTAATAGATAGTCTCCCACCCCGCGGCAAATGACTATTTGCCAACATTGCTGGGGGCAATCGAAAGGATGAAAATAGCAGGATGTCAAAGTGCAACCTAACCCGCGCGTCCAATTTGAACGCGCGCCCTTCCCTTTGTGAAGTACCACAAAGTTGTTGATTCAAGTGGAAGGGTACCGCGAACTCTAGAGTTCGAAGCCGATGACCTCTAAAAGACTTTAGACTGCGGAGAAATCGGTTACTCTCCCCGCGCCGGGGGGAGCCCGTCTTCAGAAGAAGGCGCTGAGAGAGGTCTACGCCCAAGTTTCGGCATACTTGAATAATATATTTCAAAGGTAGTTACTAGTTAATAGCTTTCTGATTTTAGCTGTTGGCCATTAGCCAATAGCCGACAGCCATTAGCCATCAACCGCCTTCATGATCCGGTAAAAAGACCGTAAAATAATAATCAACAGAGGGCCGAAAAAGATTCCGGCAAACCCGAAAATTTCAATACCGACATAGACGACTAAAATACTAATCAGAGGATGTAAATTCAAATTCTCGCCAATTAGTTTGTACTCAATCACTTGACGGATTAGCAGTAATATGAAATAAGCGAAAAAAACCCACAAGGCCTGCATATAACTTCCAAACAATAAATCAATCACCGCCAGCGTTATGTATACCATTCCCGGTCCAAGTACAGGTAAAAAATCCAAAATACCCGCCAGGAATCCATAAGCCAGGGCCGCCGGTTTACCCAGGCCCATAAAAAACAAAGTTGTAAAGGTGGTGGTTACTAGGGCCAAAATACATTCAACTCTGATAAACCGAGTTACTGAATCCATCACCTCAGTTTTTAGTCTCAGGGTCGCACGTTGCCATTTAGAAGGTAAAATTTTATAAAATAGCTCTGAAATTTGATCTTTATCCCTGCTGAGAAAATAAGCCGTAACGCCCCCCAAACCAAGAGCCAGTATGAGTTGGGGAAAACGGGGTAATATTTGAATTCCTCCTACGATAATAGAACGTAAAACTTGAACGATCGATTCCCCGGGAATCCCCAAATTCGATCCAAATTCCCTAAATTGAGGAAAATATTTGGCCAAATATTGGATGGAATCCCTGGTAAGTTTTAAGAGGCGGTCCACCATTTCAGGGATCTGGGGTATCAAACGTTGTGTTTCTTGATAGAAAGCGAGCAAAGAAAAACCCGTAATACTTAGCGCCAAAATTACAACAAAAAGCAAAATAAACACTATCGCAAGTTTCCTGCCGACTCTGAGCCTTTGGTACAATTTCTTAACAAACGGTTCGATTAGACAAGCAAAGATGGTCCCAAGTAAAAAAGGCGCCATCAAAGGAAAAAGGTATTTCAAAATTATAATTAGGCATATTCCTACAAAAAAAACCCATAGGTAAACCTTATATTCCTTGGTCACCTTTCCCCCACCTTTGATACCATTTAGTCTCTCATAACACACCGGACTCAAGACGCCAATGAACCTTCCAAGGTGGATTCGGGTTGGACATAACTGGTTAACCCCTAAATATTTAAATGAGGCGCAATATATGTAACGACAAAATAGACTACCGGTGCCGATAGAAGTAAACTATCGAAACGATCTAACAACCCACCATGTCCCGGCAGAAAAAAGCCGGAATCTTTTACCCCGGCATTTCTTTTGATTATCGACTCAATTAAATCACCGATCTGCCCAGCTACCACAACAAGCGCTCCCAATATAAGGAGAAGTAAAATCGGCTTATGATAAATAAGTGCCAGAATCAGAGAACCAATAAGTCCACCCATGATCCCACCGATTGCCCCTTCAATACTTTTTTTGGGGCTAATTCGTGGCGAAAGCTTGTGCTTACCGAAAACTGTTCCTGTGAAATAAGCCGCTGTGTCGTTAAACCAAGTAACCAGAAAGGTGTAAAGAATGTAAAACAAACCGTCTCCGCCCGGAATAAATCTCACCATTAAGATATATGCGAACATAAATCCAATGTAGACCGTACCAAACAAATTGACTGATGCATTCAACAATCCTTGGTCCGGATTACCCCGTAACAGCTCTTGGATTAACATCACAATAAAAGTGATAAATAAGAAAAGATTGAGTAATTTCTCGTTATTTAAAGCGAAATGAATTTGTCCAAACATGTTGCTATGGGAATTGATATGAATGAGAACCAATAATGACAAAGATAAAACGAGCATGGTTTCAGTCTGAGGACGCATATTTTGTTTTTTTAGAAGTTCGGCATATTCTAAAATCCCTAAAGTAGCAAAAGCGCCGATAGCGATAGTAAACCAAATGGTACCTGCCCAAACGACTCCTAATAATACAATTCCGTATAATAAACCCCAAATAATTCTTTTAGCCATTTATTGGTCCCCCTTAACCCGGCCAAAACGGCGTTCGCGCTGACTATAATAATCAAAAGCTTTTAATAATTGTTCTTTATTGAAATCCGGCCAATAGAGATCCGAGAAATACAATTCGGTATAGGCGAGTTGCCAAATTAAAAAATTACTGATCCGGCTTTCCCCGCCGGGACGAATAAGCAAATCGGGATCCGGCTGTCCTGAAGTAAACAAATGGTTTACTAGGGCAGGCTCAGTAATCTCCTCCGGAGTGATTTCTTTTTTCAGTCCTGCACGAAGTAGTCCTTTTACAGCAGCTACAATTTCGGAACGGCCTCCGTAATTAATGGCAATGTTTAAAACTAAAGCACCATTACCAGCTGTTAGAGTCTCGGCCTGTTCTATCAGTTCCAATAGTTTGGCAGACAAGCCCTGTTTCAATCCGATAAAACGTACCTTTACATTGTGCTGATGGAGTTTGGCTGCTTCGACCGGTAAGCTCTGTTCAAAGAGAGTCATTAAAAAGCTGACTTCATCCTCAGGACGCTGCCAGTTTTCGGTCGAAAAAGCATATAGCGTTAGATATTTCACGCCAGTTTCCAAGCAAAATTCAACCGTATCACGGACCCGTTCAAGTCCTGCACGATGTCCCGCTGAACGCGGTAAACCGCGCCTACTCGCCCAACGTCCATTACCATCCATTATAATCGCAACATGCGTTGGAATTTTTTCTAAATTTTTTGGCGATGTAAGGGCAGGTTTACGAAACCAATTTTTAAATACATCCATATCAGTAAGGAGGTTGTCCGAAAAGAAATTTCGCGTGTAAACGCGCTAGTGTAGCGTCCCCAGAATAATCTTGCGGGGTTAACGCTACACTTAAAGTGTAATGTCCCTTATAGATGATTTGCAGACATTACTCTCGATATATGCGCCCGCGTACACGCGCCCAATAATAAACGATAAACAAGTTTTCTGTGAATATCGAGGATATTTTAAGTATCTTCAATATTTGCATATCATATTGATGCTATAATACTTTCAAGACAACCTGGAAGCCTAGACCTCCATGATCTCCTTTTCCTTTTGTTCTAGAAGCTTATCGATTTCGGCTATATATTTGTCGGTTAACTTTTGAACATCATCGAGGCCCTTTTTAGATTCATCCTCTGAAATATGATCTGCTTTTTCAAGGGCCTTTATTTTGTCATTGGCATCCCGTCTGAGATTACGGATAACCACTCTTTTTTCTTCTGCTTCCTTTTTTACAACTTTTACAAGTTCTTTACGCCGTTCCTGAGTTAGTTGCGGAATCGGCAAACGGATTACCGAACCGTCGTTCAATGGATTTAAACCTAAATCTGCCTTTTGAATAGCCTTTTCAATAGTACTTAATGCGGTTTTGTCCCAAGGTTGGATTACCAGTGACCGGCCATCAGGTGAGGATACACTGGCCATTTGGTTAAGCGGTGTCTCGGTACCGTAATACTCAACCAATACTCGATCTAAGAGGTTAGGGTTAGCCCTTCCGGTCCGAATCGCTTGAAAGGCTTTTTTGGTAGCCTCAATAGCCCCCTTCATATGCTCTTCGGTGTCTTTAATAACATCTTTTACCATAAAATCAAACCTCCCCCTTCACAAAAGTCCCCACTTTTTCTCCTATTACAACCCGCATGATGTTCCCATACTCGTTAAGGTTAAAAACTACAATAGGAATCTGATTATCCATACACAAAGAAGTCGCTGTGGCGTCCATTACTTTTAAACGTTGCTGCAAAACTTCCATAAAATTGAGATTTTCAAAACGAATGGCTTTGGGGTCGATTTTGGGATCTGCACTATAGACTCCGTCTACCTTTTTTGCCATTAAAATGATTTCAGCCTCAATCTCTGCAGCTCTGAGAGCAGCAGATGTATCTGTTGAGAAATATGGATTTCCCGTCCCTGCTCCAAATATGACTACGCGGCCCTTCTCTAAATGACGGACTGCGCGTCTTTTAATATACGGTTCCGCAATTTGTCTCATTTCTATGGCCGATTGGACCCTCGTTTCGATCCCATGCTTCTCAAATGAATCTTGTAAAGCCAAAGAATTGATGACTGTGGCTAACATTCCCATATAATCTGCGGTTGAGCGGTCAAAACCGGCATGACTTCCCACTGCTCCACGCCAAAAATTTCCCCCGCCGACAACCACTGCGACCTGGACCCCTAGGTCAACAACTTCTTTGGTTTGCTTGGCAATGCTGTTTACTACTTCTTGATCGATTCCAAATCCCTTTTCACCAGCAAGTGCCTCGCCGCTTAATTTTAATATGATCCGCTTGTATTTCGGAGTTGCCATTCGTTTTTTCCCTCCGTATTGCCATATTCGCTGCAATGCAATTTAATTCCTGCTTTGAATTGATAATAATGAATAAATGTAGATTTGTAGGGATACGTGCGATTTTTTCCGATGAATAGATTGATCCCAATTAGAAAAAGGGGCTGTCCCAAAAGTACTTTTAACAAGATATATAATATATTTGACTAATGCTGATTCTTGATGCTATATATTATATATCTTTCGTTCATAGTATCTTTTGGACAGCCTCTACATAAAATCAGCCCTTAATTTGGGACATGACTTCATTTGCAAAATCATCTTTCTTCTTTTCGATACCTTCACCCTTCTCAAAACGGGCAAAACGGTTGATTACAATATTTTCTCCTCCAAGCGCTGTATTGGCGGCTTGGAGTAATTTAGTAATGGATTGTTCATTATCTTTGATAAATACCTGTTCGTTAAGGCATACTTCTTTATAAAACTTTTCCAAACGTCCGACCATGATTTTTTCGGCAATCGCTTCCGGTTTGCCTTCATTCATAGCTTGGGCTTTGTAGATTGCTTTCTCTTGGTCTAGCACATCGGCGGGAACCTGATCCCGTTTAACGTACTCCGGCTTGGCAGCAGCGATTTGCATTGCTAGATCTTTAATAAGAGTCTGAAATTCCGGTTTGCTTGCAGTATCAGCCTTTGCAGTTGAGCATTCGATAAGTACACCGATTTTACCGCCCATATGGATATAGGATTCAACCATGCCGTTTCCTTTTAATTCAAATCGGGTAAACCGACGAAGCTGCATGTTTTCTCCGATAGTTGCGACTAAATCAGTAACTGTTTCAGCTACTGTACGGCCTCCAGGAAGCTGTATTCCGGATAGTGCATCCAAGTCTGCGGGGGCTTTATCAGCAACCACTTGAGTCACATTTTTTACAAAGGTTTGAAATTCATCGTTTTTGGCGGCAAAATCAGTTTCACAGTTAACTTCCACTAAGACTCCGACTTTTTTATCAGCTGTAATGAGCGCATTAACTGTTCCTTCAGCAGCAATTCTCCCTGCTTTCTTGGCGGCAGCAGCTAAACCTTTTTCTCTTAAGTATTCAATCGCTTTATCCAAATCCCCGCTAGTCTCAGCAAGGGCCTTTTTACAATCCATCATTCCCGCGCCAGTACGTTCGCGGAGTTCTTTTACAACAGCGGCAGTTATTTCAGCCATAATAATTCCTCCTTCTTATCAATCAAAGTCCTAAGGATTTGCAGTCCCAAAAACTACAAATTCAGACCGAAACTTCATTTTAAAAAAGGGTGGGTCAGGGTCACCCCTTACCACCCTTTTTAACTACGCTTCTTCAGCCAATTCCACGCCGGAATCTTCTGCGACTTCGGCAGTTTCAGCAGCGGTATTCGCAGTATCGGTTAATTGTTCTCCCTGTTTGGCTTCAATCACCGCATCGGCGATTTTACCGGCAAGAAGTTTAACTGCGCGGATGGCGTCATCGTTACCAGGTATCACATAGTCGATCTCATCGGGATCACAGTTGGTATCGACAATACCGATGATTGGAATCTCAAGTTTCCTGGCTTCAGCTACAGCAATTCGTTCTTTACGAGGGTCAACAATAAAGACTGCCCCCGGCAATTTATGCATATTACGGATACCACCTAAAAATTTCTCCAGGCGTTCCGCTTCCTTTTTAAGTTCGAGAACTTCCTTCTTTGGCAAGGAATCAAAGGAACCGTCCTGTTCCATCTGTTCAATCTTCCGTAAACGGTCAATCCGTGAACGAATGGTCTTGAAGTTAGTTAAAGTACCGCCCAGCCAACGTTGAGACACGAAAAACATTCCGCAACGTTCTGCTTCTTCTTTAATAGCGTCCTGGGCCTGTTTCTTGGTGCCTACAAAAAGGATAGATTCGCCGTTTTCAACGACGCTCCGGGCATAATTATATGCCTCATCCACTTTCTTAACAGTCTTCTGGAGGTCGATAATATAGATACCGTTCCTCTCAGTGAAGATGAACTGAGCCATCTTCGGATTCCATCGTCTTGTTTGGTGACCAAAATGTACGCCTGCTTCCAACAATTGTTTCATTGAAATAACAGCCACATTAGCCACCTCCTCTCATTAGTTTTTTCCCGCCGCCTCCATCTTCTCCCGGCAGACCCGTAAGCCCGGGACTGCTGCCGAAATCCGAAAGCGTGTGTAATTGAACATACACCGCTAAATAGTATACCATAGGAGAGCAAAGTTGGAAAGAGTTTTTTATGAGGTTCCAATCGAATATGTCTCTTATCTAAACGTATGATGTTTTCATTTATTTATTTTGGTCAATAAAGATAGTTCCCAAAATGCGCCTGTTTAAATTTAGTTATATCTTTTACGATTTACAAAATTCAACATATTTGTTTCAGCTTTTTAACATTAATAGGTTAATTTTGTTAAATTTAGCTTAATTCTTTGCGTTTTATCTGCAAATTATTATAGCCGTTTTGAAGCATATTTCTGTTTCTAAAGGTCTTCACATTATACATTGATTTTTAAATAACTGGTATGGTAATATTTTAGAAGGAAATATGTATAATGAAATATTAAAATTCGCCTTAAATAAATGCCAAATATTCTTTTTTATAATTATCTAGTTTTTTTAAAAAGACGGGGGATATCATTCATGCTTCTTAAGGCATTCCGCATCCAAATGTACAAATGTATTATTGATTCTAATTGGATCGATATCAATTCATTGACTGCATTAATCGGTAAAAATGGTTCCGGCAAGACTTCTCTCCTTAAAGCGCTCTATAAGTTTCACCCATCGCAAAACGGGGATGGTTATTCCTTAGAAAACGAATGGCCACGTAGCCGTAGAAAAGAACGGGATGAACATCAGGTTGTATGCTCTGCCCGTTTTGAATTAACCGATGATGAGCTCAGTGAATTATCAAATATTACCGGGCAATCCGTCCGCGAAAAAGAATATATGATCACCAAAGACTATTCCGGGAAATGGACAGTGGATTTTCCGGCCGGGCTTTTCCCAGATAAACACCACCCAAAAGAATTGGAAGAAATTTTCGCAAGTTTCCCCAGTTTTCAAGAACCGGTGGGTGATTCCTTTCGTCAAAAAGCTCTAGAATACATTGAGGAAGCTAGGGCATTTGCTTATGAAGGCCGTTTTTCTGAAATCGTAAAAATGTTTAGCGCAAAAGTTACGGAATTGAGGGCTGTTGTCAATTCGGAGCCTTCTTCACCTGAAGCCAAAAATGAAGAAGCCTTTATTTTTAGTTATGCAAACCAAATTTCCATTATTTCGCGAAAGCTTGCAGAAACAATGACTATTATTGAAAAAGCTGAGGATTTTATGTTCAGGCATATCCCCATCTTTATTTATATGTCAGATTATCAAGTTTTCTCCGGTAGCGCCAATTTATCGCAACTAAAACAACGTAGAGACCAAAATCAACTAACTGAAACGGACAAGACTTTCTTATCCATCTTGGGTCTGGCTGATTTAAGCCTTGAAAACTTGATAGAAACAGATGATCCGATGGAGCGGGACCAACTACAATACGATTTAGCTGACGCTTCGGTGAATTTTACTAAAATAATTTCCAATCACTGGAGACAGGATTATTATGAAGTTCAATTTCATTCCGACGGAAACTTCTTTTACACCTATGTTAAAGATTACAATGAGTCGTCTTTGATTCGACTCGAAGAACGTTCCAGGGGATTTCAATGGTTTTTCTCCTTTGATATCATGTTTATGAATGAAAGCCGGGGTACATTTCAAAATTGTGTCATTTTATTGGATGAACCCGGGTTACATTTGCATCCCGGCGCTCAAGCGGATTTAGTCAACCGGCTGGAAGAATATTCAAAAAGCAACACATTAATCTATACCACTCACCTGCCAATGTTGCTGAATTTAAATCAACCTGAAAATGTCCGAATTTTATCGGAAAAAGAAGTCGGGACCATAGTCTGTCGAGACATTACACAATGTAAGGCTGAGGAAAAAATGGTATTGGAAGCTGCCTTAAAAATTAAGAGCGGCCTTTGTTATCTCCCGGAAGCACTGAATGTCATTGTCCCTCAGGATGCATATTCTTTGCTCAAAGAGATTTTCGATTTATGGGAACGTTCGGAATCTGCACAATTTATTAGAAACTTGTTTTTAATCCCGGTGGCTGAGAATTTAGAAGCAATCTACCTACATATTTTAATGCAAGGCAAAAATATTCCCATAGCCACCCTTTTAAATTCCGACAAGGAAGAGCGAAACACAATTGCAAGTTTTGAACAAAACTGGATTTTTCATGATAGCGGGGAGCCTTCAAAATTTATTCTTTTTGGAGAATGTTTTCAAAAGGCATATGATCAGTGCTTTTTGGAAGATTGTTTTCCCGATGAATATATTCTTGCCAAAATTACTCAAGTTTATGAAAAACAGCTGGCCCTCTTGGGAAGCTCCAATCTGACAGTCCAGGAGAATGATTCAATCATCCTGAGAGCCGAGAATTCCTTGGCAAAACTTGGCCTTAAACTGGAGCGGAGCACCATTAGTAAGGCTATCTGCTTAGAAATTCGAAAAATGGACTCCATTCAAGAATTGCCGGAACCCACCCGTAACGGACTTGGGCTTTTAATTCGAAGTCTAGAATCCATTTACAACAGCAGATTAACAATAGAGCCTAATATGTAAAATCCTTTTCAAAATGGTGTTTCCTTAGAATTTATAAGATAGTTTAATCGAGGAATAAAAATGCCAACTCATAAGACTGCAAATTCTAACCAGCAAGTTGACCTCACACGAGCGCGCGTTATCGAAGGATTATCCCAGCGTCCGATAACACTGTTTCAATATTTTCCATGTTTAATCGTTTATTCCGAAAACAAGTTAGGTCTTGAACAATCAACAATCCTTGCCGGGCTGGAAGCCGAATTAAGAAAGCAAGGATTTTCACCTGTTTTTTGGAAAACTTACGGTAATCGAAATTCACAGGAACCATGGGAGCAATTTAACTTCCTTCATAGCCTTTTCAGTATCGTTTTATTAGACGGACTTACTCCAAATTTACTTTATAAATACGGTATATTAAAAGGTCAAGGTAAATCGGTTATTTTATTGCAATCCAAAAATGCCCAAACTGCGATGAAGGGATTATATAAGTCTGTCGCCGAATCCGGGCTTGATGCGAAAGTTTTTCATCATGATTTCACCGACCCTGTCATTGACCTTTCTTCATTAATCCCTTTATTTAATATCGACTATCTGGGAATTATCGATCAAAAGCAACCCGACCAACCTTTACGACTCACCCCCATTCTCCAGGAAGCTTTTAGAAGAACCGGCAGTGGAGTCATGGAGGCATTAAAAAATCGACTGTTACCCCAGATCCCTCAGGAATATATTCAAGAATTTACGACCAACTTTGGGATTTTTGCCGAGTATTATCATACCCTATTCGGGGATTCTGAATATCAGCAAATAGCAAGTCTCCAAACAGTATATCCTTCAATAAAAAGGGCTGCTGAATATTACCATTTTACGGTCCCCCGTGAATTTGCCAGCCTTTTAGCCTCATTATCCACATTTCAAGCCATTCACAAACTGAAAAATGGCAATGAAAAACAACTCGCTTTGAATTTGGCTTTGGAAATCAACCTAGATCAACTGGAATCAACCGAGGATAAGGAAGAAAGGGCTTTTTTTTCCAAAGAAATCGGTGCAATTTATACCGAACTTTTCTTAAGTTCAGGTTCAGAAGAATATATGCGAGAAGCTACCAATTTTCTCAATAATGCTCTCCAGATTTATTTACTGGAAGATCATCCCATCGAGTTCGGAATGATTCAAAATAACTTGGGAATCGTTCAGTTACAGCAAGCATTTTTGTCTCAATCGAAGGAAAATTTGCAAAATGGAATCGCTCCATTTGAAAAAGGGGTAAAAGCGTTCCAAACCGCTGCAGTTACTCAATACAACCAGATTGGCAGCTATAATTTAGGACTCGCGCGCGCGCGCGGCCTATCTTCTGCACAATTTTTAGAAACAGAATATAACAACCCAGAAAAAGACGGTACCGTTGTCAGCAATGCCATTACCGAAAAAAAAGTAACGCCTTCACCTGTTAAAATTCACACCGCCTTGAACGAATTTATTAGTGCTGCAAATATGAGTGATGTCGATCCGGAAATTTTAGCGCGAATTAAACAAAATTGTGGTTTATTGAATCTTCAGCTAATAGACACAGAACCCACCGAAGCAGTCTATAGAGCGAGTGTTAAATTTTCTAAAGAAGCTCTC
This sequence comes from Bacillota bacterium, assembly GCA_023415375.1. Lineage (GTDB taxonomy): Bacteria > Bacillota > UBA4882 > UBA8346 > UBA8346 > UBA8346. The sequence goes on along the minus strand of JAEZKW010000153.1, from coordinate 12,721 downwards.
GAATATTGGAATTGTGGTTCATATCCAACCGAATCAGCTATTGTATGGGCCAATATGGGGGAAGCTTCCTTAAAAATGGCCTGCCATTCTGATTCGGCTCAATATTTTCAACAAGCTATCAATGACTTTTTCGAATTTTTTAAAGTTTACCCATTCAAAGATTCCCTAAAGTGGGCACAAACAGAGCGCAATTTAGGAGATGCTTATTTTGGTTTAGCAAATATTGAGAATAAAATTGCCCATTTCCATTCGGCAATCTCATTTTATTTGGAAGCATCGGGATATTTTAATGTCCAGCAATTTCCAGATGAATTTTTATGGCTGCAAACTCAATTGGCAATCATTTATAGTTCGGTGGCTGAAGCGGAAAATTCAGCTCCAGATTACCATCATGCAATTTCTTCCTGGAACGAAGTTTTAAAAGTAACCGCTCCAGAAAATGTTGAAAAGCACACCCAAATCAACTTAAAAATTGCACAATCCTACCATAAACTGGTTGGACTGGAGAATTTTCTTCAGAACATCCGCTTGGCGAATGATATTTACCGCCAAGTTAGCAAGACCCTTGAAAACAGTCATGACACAGAAACAAGTAAGTTGTTATATCAGGAGGCTTTATGGGGATCGGGAAATACAGCCCTTGAACTCGCAGCTCATGAAGAAACCCTCAAAAATTACCATCAAGCCCTTGAGTCATTCGAAGAGGCCCTACATTCCGACCTTCCGCATCAAAATGAGATGGGGTTGCAATCTCGAATTGGTGATATTTGTTGGAATTTGGCAAAACTCGAAGAAGAGCCTTTGCCTTTTTGCAAAAAAGCGTTGGATGCCTATGGAAAGTTCCTTGCAATGGATCCTTCCATTGAAGAAACAGAACTTTTTGCCATAATTCAAGCCCGGCTGGGAGACATCTTCGCGATTGCAGCGAATTACGAAAAACAGAATCAAAACTATCATGCTGGTATTGATGCCTATCAGACAGCTTTACAATGGATGATTGCGCCCGCGCATGCGCGCGGGCGGGCAGACTCTCTGGAAACGAAAAATATCGAAAACGTTGAAACCCCAAATGACGGTATAGAAACCGGCGTCTCTACTGCAGAAATTGCAGTTATCCAGAAAAAGCGGGGCGATTTACTTTTAAAAATGGCTGCCTTGGAGGAACCCTCCACTCATTATGAGGCCGCAATCCAGAGTTATGAAACGGCATTACAATATTTTAACCAAGCAACATTTCCAAAGGAATATGCAGAGATCCATAGAAACCGCGGGGTAGCTTTCCTAAGATTAACTGATTTTGAAGGGAAAGCGGATAACTTACATAAGGCGATTTCGGCTTATCGGGAAGCCCTTAAAATTTATACCTTAGAAGAAGCCCTACCTAATTTCGGAGCCGTTCAAAAGGAATTAGGTATATCCTATTCCAACCTGTACCAATTTGTACAAGAACCGGAATATTGTCGTAATGCGATAGAAGCCTTTCAACTTGCTTTAAGAGCATTTCCCAAAGAAAAGGCTCCTTGGGAATACGCTATTATTCAAAACCAGCTGGGCAATGCCTTTTTTAATTTGGCAGAATGTGCCCCCGAGCGTGTGGGCCAAGATTCAGCCCATTCAGGTTCAGTCAATAATTACAACCAGGCTGTTACCGCCTTCGAAGAAGCCGCTGAGTTATATTCTAATGAATCGTTAACTCAAGATTTCGTCACAACTCAAATGAATTTGGGCTTTGCCTATGCAAATTTAGCAAGAGTCCATAAAGATCCGGAGCAATATCAAAAGGCACTTGATATTTATGAAAAAATTCTTAACACCGGAAAACTTGAACAATATTCCTTTGATTATGCAATGATTCATTTCAAAATGGGAGAAGCGTATTATAAATTTGCCGAACATACTGGGACAACAGAAACTTTAGAAAAGGCAATTGCTGCGAATGAAGAAGCTTTGAAAGTTTTCACCATTTCTAATTATCCGATGTACTATGCAGCGGCCCACAGGGGTATTGCCGGGGCATACGGGATTTTATCCGTACATCAAAAGCAAACTGCCTATTTTATTAAAATCTTTGGAGCTTTTGAGGAAGTATTGAAGGTATATACCCCCTTTACTCCACTCTATGCCAGTATCCAACAGGAAATGGGAGATTTTTATATTGGGTGGGCCGAACTGGAAAACCCTTTAGAGAATTACCGTTTTGCGGCTAACAGTTACCAGGAATCCTTGACAATCTGGACGAAAAAAGACTTGCTCCAATATAAAAAGGCCCAAGGAAAACTGGCATCCGCCTTTATGAAATTAGCAGAATTTAAAGATCCGGGGCTTTATTACCGCAAGGCAATTGATTCCTTACAGGAAGCCCTTCCCGATAATGCCGATAGTGAAAATACTGTTACCTTTTCCGTTATCCAGGAAGAACTTGGAAATTCGTACTACAAATTAGCCCGTATGGAACAAAACAGTCCTTTTCTTGAACAAAGTATTTCGGCTTACGAAAATGCGGTTACTCCATCAGCAATGGACGATGTCATACGGTATGCAACTTTACAAGAAAAACAGGCGGATTGTTATTCTCTGGCGGCCGAATTTAGCGATCCCAATTCAAATTATCAAAAAGCGCTGCAATTTTATCAGAAGGCACTGGTAAACCTTGTTCCTTCTCAATCCGGGGCACTTTATGCCGAAATTTTGATTAAAGCCGGGCAAGTTTCCGAAAATCTAGCGGTCCTAGAAGACAACTCGCAACTTCATCAACAGGCAATCGATTACTTATTAAAATCATTGCCGCTCACGGCTGAAGAACTGAAACGTTCTGCCGATACCTATCAATTCATCGGTGATATTTACTCCAAATTATCTCAAACTGTTCAGGTAAATCTTCGCAAAGCACTGCAAATGTATCAACAATCCGCTTATTTTTACGGGGAAAATAATGATGTCCAAGAAATAGCAATGCTTCAAATCAAAATGGGTACGGTTTATCAAAAATTAGCCGAATTTGAAGATAGTACGGAGAATTTTCAAAAAGCTATCGAGATGTTTTCGAATGCCGGAATAATTTTTAACAATGCTACTTTTCCCGAACAATTTACAGCAATTCAATATCAATTGGGTAATGTCTATTATGCGCTGGCAAAAATTACGGATGCGCCAGATTCTTACCACAATGCCATGCTTTGTTATGAAACTGCTTTACCGAATTTAAGGAGCGATGCCAAGGCCAGTGAAGCATATATCACGGCTTTAAAAAACTTGGGAACCATTAACAATCACTTGCTTGAATTAACTGATTTGGATGAAGATTTGAGTCAATCAATTGCTGTTTTTCAAGAATTATTACATTTAACTTCCAAAGAACAAGCTCCTTTGGAATACGCTGAATATCAAATTATCCTTGCGAAAGCTCTTTCAAAACAGGCAACCATCAATCACTCTGCCGAAGACTACCAATCGGCAATCTTAGCTTCTCTGGCAGCAATGGAAATTTTTAGCGAGCATCAGGACCCATTAAAACTTGCTTCGATACAAAAAAGTTTAGCCGATATTTATCATCAACTTACCTTTCTGAGTGACTCTCCGGAGGACCTCAAAGAAAGCATTCATTGGTATCAAACAGCCCTCCCCTATTATCTCGACTCGGAGCCTGAAGTAGCACCTTATTTATACCAAAAACTAGGAATGAATTTAGCGAAACTATTTGATATCAATCAAGATATATCTTCTCTTCAAGAAGGACTTGCTGCGTTCCAACAAGGGATCAAGCTGCTTGGGGAGGGGCTAATTCCTGAAGTCTCCGCTGTTTCCAACGAAGTGCCCACAGATTTTTTGCTTGCTGTAAGCAATCAAATGGGAGATATTTATCGTAAATTGTCTACTGCAGAACCTGCTGCGCAGGAGTCCCATTTAAAAAATGCAATCACTCATTACGAGTTTGTCATTCAAAAGATGCATGAAACAGGAAATATAATTTATCCGCTTGCCTTTCAAAACTTAGGCGAAGTTTACCTGCTTCTTGCAGAGAGTTACCATGATGAGCCTGATGCACTTTTTATTATTGAAAATTGCCAAGCAGCTTTAAAGGAATTTCAGGAAGCATGGGAGTTGAAGCCTGAGGCAATCATTAAATATCTATCCGGGAGAAGCCTATATCTACTCGCCCAATACGATCAGCCCTTAATTAATTTTCCGAAAGCACTCATTTCTTTCGGCGAATCCCTGCAATTTTGGACCTTTGAACAACAGGCGGCACGTTGGGCTGAAATTCAGCATCGTATAGGTGAAACCTATTCCTGCTTTGCCGAATTTGCGGATAAAGATATTAATTATAAGCATGCTGTTGACTCTTTTCGATTAGCCTTGAAAATAAGGACCTATGAATATCTCCCCCTGGAATATGGCAGGACCCAGATGGAACTTGCCAAGGTTTACAGGAAACTCGCTGAAATAGAATCATCCATAACACATTTTAAATTAGCTATCGAAAGCTATACAGAAGCTTCCAAGGTCTTTGTTTCCAATATTTATCCATCCCAATATATTCAGTGCCAATGTAATCTCGGCGAGATTCATCACTTGCTCACGGAATTTGAAACCCCGGAGGCACACGAATTAACTGCTATTACAACTTATTACAATGTTTTAAGTATAATTGAAAATTATCAAGCTGAGCCGGGTTCTGGATTTTGCCATTTTAACTTAGGTAATTCCTATCTGAGACTTGCTAAAATCAGCGACCCATCGGAATATAGCCGGAAAGCCATTTTTTCATATCAATCAGCACAAACTGCAGGGATCAATCCGCAATTATTGGGTGAATTCTACCAAAATTTAGGCACAGCCCACAGCATGTTATGGGAAACCGAAAAAAACCCTAAAGATAAGGAGCAAGCCCTATACAACCTGCGGTTGGCTTTGACCCAGTATCAACAATATGAGCTTTGGGTCCCATTTGCGCTCACTCAGCAAAAAATCGGCCTGATTTTCCAAAAAACCGCGCTTACCACGATGAAGTCTGAACATTGGAAAAATGCCATTGAATCTTTTCAAGATTCTCTCCGGGTATTAAGTAACCAAAACAAGCCTGAATATAATGCCGTAAGCTTCGAAAAACTGGGAGAATCATATTTTGCACTGGCAGAATGGGAAAATCCGGGAATCAATTATAACCGGGCCGGCGATGCTTATCGGGAAGCATTGGAAATCTGGACCCTGGATGGTTTTGCCCATGATTTTGCCCGGGTCCAACAGAAATTGGGACTAACTTACGAACGATTGGCAGAATTTGAAGAGAAAACCATTCATTTGCACTCAGCATTAGCAGCTTACCGTGAGGCTATCAAGGCCCAATCGATTGAAGAATTTCCTTCCTTGTATGCCGGTTTGCAAAAAAATGCGGGAATCATCCTAAATACTTTAGCGGAAGAGGCGGACACTCTTCATAATTGCCAGGCGGCAATCGTTTCTTTTGAAGAAGCTTTACGGGTTTTTTCCCGGGAAAATCACCCGCTGGAGTATGCCGTTATCCGTCAAAATTTGGGTAATTCTCACCGGTTACTCGCCAAATTTGAATATCAAATCATCAACTGCCAAAAAGCAATCGCTTATTATGAGGAGGCAATTACTCTCTTTGACAGTATGCAGGATAATTTAAATTCCCTGGAACATGCAATCCTCCAAAACAATCTGGGGAATGCCTATTTAATGCTCTCCAATTTAAAAGATGTCGAAGAATACTCTCTGAAAGCTGTCGCGTCATTTAAAAGCGCTTTAAAATACTATAATCCTAATACCCATCCTAAAGAATGCGCTGCATTGCAAGGAAACATTGGAAAAACACTGCAACACTTAGCAGAGGTTACTTCCGAGCTTGCCGTTTACCGTGAAGCAACTGCGGCTTACCAGGAAGCGCTTCAAATTTATACTATCCAATCATTTCCGAATCAATTTGCCAATACCCAATGGAATTTGGGCCAAATTTATCTCAATATCGCCAAACTAGTGGCTCCTGCCGAGAATCTGTCAAGAGCCGTCACTTCATTCCTGGCTGCCTTAAATATTCTGCGAATCAAAGATTTGGCGAATGCCGCCATGGTTCAATATCAACTAGGGGTAGCCTACAGTGCTTTGGCCGATTTGAATGACAAAGGTGAAAACTGTAAATTGGCCCTGCAATCTTTCGAAGAAGCACTTAAAAAGAAAAATTCCGAGCAACTTCCCATGCAAACTGTGGCGATTTTATTAGAACAAGGCTTGGCATTCCAAAAGCTGGCCTCCATCCTGGATACCGAAGATAATTATCACCAATCTATTTCTTGCTTTGATAAAGCATTATCGATGATTGTTGACACAAACCAAGAGACAGTACCGGAAAAATTCAGACTTCAAAAAGCGCTGGGTGATTCCCATTATGCCTTGGCTAATTTAAAACCGGAAGTTGAACCTCTGCGAAAAGCAAGTGAAGAATACCGTGGGGCGCTTGAATATTTCAATTTCAAGAAATATCCGGCTGAATTCGGCGCCATTCAATACAATCTGGGTAATATATTTTATCATTTGGCTCTTTTTGGCAATAAGTCCGACAACTGTAATCAAGCAATCAATGCTTTTCAGGAAGCGCTTAAAATTTATACTTCCGATAAAGATCTCCCACATTACATTACCATCATGAATAATTTGGGTGATACCTACCGCTTACGAAGTGAAACAGGTAATGAAATAACCAACTGCCAAAAGGCTATTGAAATTTGGGAAAAAATCCTGGAGCTTAATCCGGAAGAAATTGAGAATATCCGTACTGTGGCCATGATTCAAACTAAATTGGGCGATAGCTACCAAAAATTATCACAAATACGCCATTTATTGGAGGATAGCAAAAAAGCCTTATTTTATTTTGAATCCGCTTTAAAGACTGCCACCCAAAAACGTCTGGATAAAGAACAACTGGATGTCCAGTTTAAGATGGGCTGTCTATATATCAACCTGACCGTGGGCCAATCCGTCAACCCGTCTATGCTTCAACAGAATTACAAAAAAGCGATTCAAATCTTCCGGGATATTATTAAAGCCACCTCGGTCCAATATATGTCCGAGTATTATGCAGACTCACAAAATGAATTGGGACTGATTTATTATAAATTGGCAGAAAATGAGAAGAGCAGCGGAAATTTGAAATTAGCGATCCGTTGTTTTGAAGAAGCACTTGAGGTGAGAGATGTCGAAACTTATCCCCTTAATTTTGCAGCACTTCAAGTCAATTTGGCTGATGCCTATTATCATTTTAAAAATCTGGATGACCACTGCCTTTTAGCCATCAACGCCTATCAAAAAGCCGCGGATATTTATTACGAAAAAAAGGTCATCAGCGATTATTCTCAAACCCTTTATAAACTGGGCAAAGCCTATCTTTCGGTGGCCGATTCAACATTGGAGCCACAGTCTTTTCGAAAAGCCATTGCTTGTTTTGAAGAATTTTTAGGTAACGGAATTGTCGTTGAACAGTCGCAAGATTCAGCAGATACGAAATTGGAAATCGGCCACCTTTATTTAAAATTGGGTCAATTCGAGGAGCCCGAGACCAATTACCAATCGGCAATCCGCTATTTTACAAGTGCAGCAACACTTTTTCTACAACTCAGAAACCCGGATCGCGTTCACTATACCCAATGTAGTTTAGGTGAAGCCTATCACCAATTGGCCCGGATCAACCAGCATATTGAGGATTATCGAAATGCGATTCATGCTTATGAAGATGCCCTTAAATATGTTTCAAAGCAGGAATTCTCAAGGGAATATGCATTGGTCCAAAAAAGTCTGGGTGAAATCTATGAATCATTGGCATCACTGGGTTATGAGGCCGAACATTTTGAAAAAGCTGTTTCTTATTACAAAGAAAGCTTAACCTGTTTAACGGATAAAGATCAAGATTATATTTCGATTCAACAACATTTAGGGGATGCTTACCTAAAATTGGCCGAATTTAATGATCCGATCAATAACTGTAATAAAGCACTGGATACTTTAAAAAAGATTTCCCAAAAAAGCAGCCTGAAACATTTAGCTGAGCAAAGCGCTGTTTTGAATAGTATGGCCCTTTCATATACTTTTCTTGCCCGCTTGTTAAGAGAACCCAATCATTGGAAAAAGGCCATCAATACATACCGGGAAGCACTGAAAAACGCCCCGGAAGAAATGGCCAATCCAAGTCGTTCCACAATTCAAAAGAATTTGGGGAAAGCCTTATTATACCTGGCAGAATATGAAGATCGGATTGATAATTGTAAATTAGCCATTTATATATGCCAAGAAGCTTTACAAGGCCTATCTTCATCGGTTCAAAATCTGGAATGCAGTGAAATATTAACCCAACTGGGCGACATTTACTATGTTTTAGCGATGGCTGAATCTTTAAAAAATAATGATGACCAGCTCTCCTGGCTTAGTTATCAAGAATTAATTTCTGTGCCCGATTTGGGAAATGTCCCGGACTGGTTTTCCATCGCTTACGCGAGTCCGGAAAAAGGAACCCAATCTTTAACCAGTCTTGAAGAAAAGAAATTCAATTGCCTACAAGCAATCGAATCATTTCAAAAAGCAATAGACATCTACTCCTATGATAAGAATTCCCATGACTATGCCTCAATCGTGCAGAACTTAGGAAATGCGTACCAAACCTGTTATGAAGCCGGCGGGAATCCCGATGATCTGAAAAGCGCAATTCAATTTTATCAGGATGCCCTGGGGATCTGGAATTCGGAAAATGAACCTTTAATCTATGCGAATACCATGAAATGTCTGGGAAATGCCTATCAAAAATTGGCCGCCTGTGAAGAGCTTGAATCCAATACCCAAAAGGCCATTGAAACGTATGAAGCAATTTTGGAAATCTGTAAGCTGGAACGATTCCCCTTAAACTATGGAATTTTATACGATAATATTAGAGCATGTTGTTATTTATTGGCCGAAAATGAAAATAACGTAGAAATCTACAAAAAAATCTTTGAAGCCTGCGAAGAAGCATTAAAAGTCTTCACCAAGCATAAATTCCCGAAAAAGTACCGTTTATTAAGGTATGAAATGGATAATTTGGTGAATTTATTAATTGATTAACTTGAATGAAAGCCCTTACAAACGGGCTTTCGCGAAGAACCAATGAAAATTCATCAAGCCCAAGAATCCCCTAAAAGGGGCGCAGCTGAATTTTCATATTAGCTCCCATGAAAGCCATGTCAACCGTGGCTTTCAGAAGAATGAATGAAAAAATAACGAGCCCAAGAATTAGCCCAAAACGGGCGAAGTTATTTTTTCATATTAACAGCAAGGATTGTGATACGAATGCTCTTACCCAATCAACCCAAAAAACTGCTTCATGATAGTATTAGAATGGAACTTGCGAATACTGTAAATGAACAAGGCCCGATAATGTCCTATGAACTACAGGGGATTTTGGTCTCCAGCAATAGTTGTCCACCGGAACTTTCTCTGGCTCTGGAAAATTGGTTCCATGATCATGGGATTGTTCCTAAACGGCTGGATGAGGAATTCACCCAAACTCCATCCTGTTTTAGCCAATTGAAGGGCCAGGTCAGAAATAGCATTTTAGGATTTGTTGTGCTTGATGGACTATCCCCTTTTATTCCTTATGAACTTGGTTTTATCAAAGGCAGTGGTTTACCGGTCATTGCCATTCATTCAGCCAAAGCTCAAGCAAATGTCAAGGCCCTCTATGATCAAGCAGAAAAGTCCGGTCTGGATAGAGCCGTTTTTGAAGAACAACTGATTGATCCTCCCCTGAATCCGAGTATCCAATTATCAGAATTAGAACGTAATGGGATTCCTAGGATCAGCCTAAATAAATCCGATGTAAACAAATTACAATCTGTACTAAATCCTTCATTAGAAAGCTATTTTACAGAGATCGGGTCAAAGGTTGCTACTCAAATCTACCCTGAACTTTTCGGGGTACCCTCTGTCAACGCGAAATTTAAGGAAATATTTCAAAAACTAATCCGGATTTATCTTTTCATTCCCGCAGATTCCTTCAATGAACTTCAAGATATCTATCATGAGTTCAAGGAATTTTCCATTCAAAACAATGAGCCGCTCCCTGGAGCTTTAGTATCTCTTATCGCCACAGCCGCATTAAGAAAAACCACCGGGAAGCAACAGCCAAATCAGGAAACAGTCTCTAACGCAGCCATTTTTGCAGGCGATATTTGCCGGGATTTTTTGCGTTCTACGGCCTTTCAGCAAAATCCTGACACCAGAACGCTGGTCCTAAAAACTGCCGGATGGAGTGAGCTGATTCTGGCCGGATTATCCGAATCGGTTGCCCATTACCAGGAAGCGATTACTTTCTTTAAGGAGGCATTACGAAGCAATCGTTTGGCCGGACTAGATTTAACTTGTCAAATCAACTTGGGCATTACCTATCTTCAAATGGCCTTCCAAACGGATGACTCTTCCGATTGCCGCCAAGCCATCGAAGCTTTGAATGGGGCATTAGGCGGAAGCTTTGATGAAGAATATCAATGTATGTTAGTAAAGAAGTACCTTGGATTTGCTTATTTTTATCTAGGAGTCTCCGAAGATAAGCAGCATAATTTCAATTTGGCAATTTCTCTGTTGAAAGAAGCCCTGCTTTACTACACCAAACCCCTTCATTTTAAGGACCATGCTTTAATCAATTTTATCTTAGGTAATATTTATTTTGAACTGGCTGAATTGAAGGACAAGGCTTTTCATCTCAAACAAGCCTTGCCGGCCTTTGAAGAAACCCTTGCTACTTATACTAAAAAACACTCCCTGCCGGAACTTTTAATCTTAAGAACGCAACTGAGTATTGCTGAGATTTATAAGCAGCTCATTGTGATGGAAAACGGCATTTTTAATTATCAGCAAGTCATCAATGCCTATCAAGGCGCCTGGGAATTTATTCATAAAAAATCTGAATATCACATGGAGAGAGCCATCATTTTGACTGAGCTCGGAAGTGCGTATGAAAAATTGTCCGAGTCAGGAAACCGGCATGATAATCTGAGGAAAGCATTGGAATTCTATTCGGAAGCCCTTCAAAATAAAAATTTACCCAAAACGCTCCGTGTCGAAGAACTCCAGCAAAAACTGGCAGATATTTGTTACCAGCTCTCTTTTCTTGAAAGAAAAGCCGAAAACAGTCGTAATGCCATTGAATATAATCAATTGGCCTTAAAAACTTATTTAAAGGAAAGTAAATCATTTGAATATGCAACCGCCCAAAATAAAATCGGTTTGGCATATTGCAATTTAGCCGAAGTTGAGTCGAAAGTGGATAATTATCATCAAGCGATTCAAGCGTTTCAAAATGGCTTGAATATGTATAATCACGAACAGCATCCGAAAGAATATGCCGACACCCTCAATCATTTGGGGAATGTTTATCAACAATTGGCGGCAATAGAGGCAAACCCGGATAATTATAACCAGGCGATTTTGGTTTATCAAAAAATATTACAGACATTTCCCAAAAGTTCAAATCCGGAGCGTTATGCAACCGTGCAAACCCTGCTTGGAGATGTTTACCGTTCGCTTGCCCAAACTGAAGAAAATCCGGCACATTACAAATCGGCCATTGACTGTTATCATGAAAGCCTAAACCAGAAAAATCCGGCCAAATCACCGATTGAATATGCCAGCCTTCATCAAAACTTAGGGATTGTCTATTGTTTATTGGCAAAGTCAGACGATATGGCTGCAAACTGCAAAAAATCGATTGAAAGTTTGAGCCAGACTCTCACAGTACAGACTTTTGAGTCCTTCCCAATGCAATTCGCTACCTCTCAGCATTGGCTCGGTCAAACTTACTCCTTGTTGGCAGAGGTTGAGAACAAAACAGCCAATTGTAAAATGGCGCTTACCTGTTTCCAAAGTGCGTTACGGGTGCGTACCATCGAATGTTTCCCGATGTTGTACGCCGAAACGCGACAAAATCAAAGTTTGGCATTTCTATTACTTTCAGAATCGGAGAATAAAGCAGCCAATTTAAAAAAGGCTCTTCATGCTCTTAGTGAATCGCTGAAAGTTTTCTCAACCAAGCAAGAACCGGAATCCTTTGCCCGCAGCCAAAGTTATACCGGTAATATCCATTTGAAATTGGCGGAATTGGAGGGGAAATTACCGCACCTCAAACAAGCCGTCAGTGCTTTTGAGCAAGCCTTACAAGTCTATACCAAAGATGATTTTCCTCAAGATTATGCAACGACCCAAAATTTATTGGGCAACATTTGTACTCAGGTTGCCGAGAATGAAAAAGATTCTTTGTATTATGAAAAAGCTACCGTTGCTTATCAAGCCGCCCTTCAGGTTAAGACTTTCGAGTCATTCCCGATGGATTTTGCGATGACTCAAAATAGTTTGGGCAATATCTACCAATTTTTGGCCCAAGGTGAAGCGAAGGTCAAAAATTTAAAAAATGCTTATGACGCTTACCTTTGTACTCTAAAAGTCTACACTTTGGAACGTTTTCCCCAATTATATGCAATTCTGCAATTAAACCTGCAAACACTTGCCAGGGACCTGGCGGAAGCCGAAGCCAAACCCGAATGGTACACCAGTGCCTTTCACGCTTATGATGAGGCCTTAAAAGTCTATACCCAGGAAAAGTATCCTGAAAAATACGCCGCCCTCAAAAAGGAGGCCAAGGAACTGGTGCTTGATTTGCAGGCCCGGAAGTTGTTGTAAATTGTCT
>JAEZKW010000094.1 GCA_023415375.1 Bacillota bacterium | reverse complement strand
ATAAATTGCCGGTGGGAATTTTTATCGTGAAGGTGGTACGGGGAAGCGGCGCGGATAAAGCAGGGATTAAGGTTAAGGACATTTTGCTCAGCCTGGCCGGAAAAAAGGTGGCGACCATGAAAGACCTCAACCGCGTGAAAAGAGCTTATAAGGCAGGGGATACCGTAGATACCGTGGTTTTCAGAGGCAAGAAAAAGGTGAAACTGAAGCTGACTTTTGCCGAGGAACATTAACCGGTGCTAATGAATGTAAGTCACCAGAAAATAAGTGATTATTTCAAGATAAAACCCATGGGCAATTAGTCCCAAGGGTTTTACTGTCTCATATTTTTTTGCCGGACGAGACCGAGATCAATCAAGGTTAAAAGTGATAATGCAGGCTCAATTGTGCCGGATAGTAATAGCCCGATGTTTGATTGGCGATTCCTAGGCGATATTGACGGTCGGAAAGGAGCGGTGCCCGTTTCTTTGCGCAGGGAAGCGGGGAGGAATAGATGCGAATTTCTCCCTTTAAAGATGTAATCAATTCTTCCCGCCAATCGCCGAGGCAATCCACAACTAAAACGGGTCTTCCCTCATATTTGAACATTGGTGCTTGACCCCATTTGGCAATCCCGCCTTTGACGACGACCTCTTTTTGATCATCCCCATCCCGCCAAATAGGCCTGGGGGAGAGATCACCTTTTTCCATCAATTGAATTAATTTTCCGTCCGCGCTGTAAAGCCACCGTTTGGCATAATCCCGTTCACCGCAGTAGACCTCCATGCCGGGATATTCGGAAGAATATCGGCACACATTCCCTGGCTATGCAAGTGGAAGGTTTTTTCCGACAGCGCCCAGAGCTTTTCCCCGGTCTTGGCGTCAACCAGACACATGCCATCGGTTTCTTGAGGAGTCTCAAACCCGTAAAAAACCTCCAAGCCCGGATGATGGGGGTCGATATCCGCGCAATAGCATATATCCGGATGGCCCATGCCCAATGTCCACAGCCCCTGGCCGTTATCGTCGATAGCCGCCGCGCCGATGATTAGTTCATCCTTCCCGTCCTGATCGATATCAGCGGCGATTAGACTGTGGGAGCCTTGACCATAATAATTTAGATTTATATCCTTATTTTTCCCGAATGCCTCATGTTTCCATAAAATCTGGAAATCCCGGTCCAGAGCCCAGGTTTTGATGATATTATAGGTCCCGCGTTGCATGATCAGGGACGGCCTTTTTCCATCCAGATAAGCGATAGCCAAAAAGTTGCGGCAATAATAATTAGGTCGTGCATATAAGCGTTCTTTGTTTTTCTTCGTGAACTTCTGTGCTTTGTGGTGGAATTTTTATTTCGGCTTATAGATTTCTCCTATACATTTTTGTCCCCACATACCCTCACGTATGGCAACATTTATTAAATTAAAAAGTCCGGCCTCATTTTTATGTCGGGATAGTGGGCATATGTGAGGATTTTTCATTAAAGGGTATTGTAGCTTACTGTAAAAGTTGCTGAGGAATAAAGCCAAATATGAATGATTTCTTGAGCATGTTTCCTAAAATGTTTCGATTAGAGTTCAATACGAATTGTATCATGCAGGAATTGCTGGATATATATGGAATGATATTATGAAAAGATCATTTCCTTCAATATCAAATTCAGATGCAATACTCGAGTAATATGAAAGATGTTGCAAAAGCAGTGCAGCCTTCCACAGCAAATAATAAAAAGTAGGCTTTAACTTCAATGGGATAAAGGAAGGGATAACTGTGAAAATGAAGGTAGTTTATTTTCTTTTGCTCTCACTTTTTATGAAATCTGCTATAACTTATTCGGAAGAAAGACAATGGCATTATTTTGATGTTGACAATAAGCCGCTTCCTCAATATGAATTCATATATGGTAAACTAAAGGATTATTTTAAAGACAATGTCCCCAAAAAGATAGTCGTTAAATATATTACAGATACCACAGAAAAAACCTCCCGGTTTGATCCAATAAACGAGATTGTTCTAATCAATGAATATAGTGTAAAATATGATCTTATCGGAGTTATAGCCCATGAAAGCTGCCATTTGTGCATGGAAAACTTTACGGAAAAGGCAAGTGTAAAGGAAGAATTTAGATTTCTTGATGAAGGGTTTGCCGATATTTTTCAAAGTATCATTACAAATAAAGCGGATGATTATAAAAATGAGTCATTAGCAATAGCAGCAGTCCAGTACAATAGAAACAATATTAGCTTTGAGAAAGTAAAAAAATGGTCCACATACTTTGGGGATCCTCAAATTAAAATAAATTTTTATGCTTATCCAGTTGGTTCAAGCTTTGATTTTTTTATAATTGATACCTATGGAATGGAAAGGCTAATTACATTTTTTAAAGACATTGGCAGGACACAAGATTTGGGGAAATCATTAAAAAAAATTTTTAACAACGACAAACAATCTATTGAATCTGAGTGGTTACAATACTTAAAAAAAGTAAATGTTTCGAATACTGAACCGCATATAATAAAAATGTTCCCGGCAAATCTAGCGACTAATGTAAGCATAAAAACAACTGAGATTTATATTGAATTCGATATTCCGATGAGCAGAAACATTATTTTAATTACAAATTGTAGCGATGGAGTGTGTTATAAAAATGCATATTGGAAAACTGACAAAGTCTTAGCGGTTAAAGTAAATCTATTGCCTAATTATCAATACAAAGTTTACTTGGGAGATAATTATTACGGAAGATTCATGAGTAAGTTTAGTGTTGAACTACCTATTACTACATGGAGTTTCAATACTTGTTCTGAGTAAAAAAATTACTGGTTGCCATAGCCAAAAATGTAATCACACCCAGACAAGAGGATATTGTTATTCAATATTTCCATGATATGCTTGGCAAAAGCGACCCGGCGCCTAAACCTGATGATAATTCCATACCAAAACCTGATCCATAAGGAAAATGATAATACAAATGGAAAGTAGGGACTGATAAGCATAGTATCCAAGAACAATATTTCATAATCCTAATCTTAAGACGTATCAAAGCTCCGTTTTAACTTTGAAAGGAGAGCCAGTGGCCAACTATTTAAGAAGTCAAATCGCAAAAATAGCGGAAGTAAGTATTGAAACATTACGGTATTATGAGAAAAAAGGGCTCATTCTACCGAACCGTACCGAAAATGGATATCGAATTTATACCGATGATATCCTTGATCGACTTGCTTTCATTAAACGGGCTAAGGAAGCCGGATTTACTTTGGAAGAGATTCGGCAAACCCTTCAACTTTTTAATTATCAATTGAATTCAGGAGATATAGCGAATTTAATGGCAGCGGGGATTAAGACCAAGCTTCAAGAGATTGATGCGAGGATTGGTCGATTGATGGAAATACGGGAAGTTCTTCTCCAGATTGATGAAGGTATAGAAAAACACCATTCGTGCCCTTCAATGGAGGGGTTACTGAAAAATAAAGAATAGGTATTGACACTGTCCTATACTCCAGACTTTACAATTTTGCTATGGAAGAAAGTTTTGAGTATAGGAAGGTGTCAAAATGAAAACTGTAATTTATTATTTTTCGGGAACCGGGAATTCGCTAGCTGTAGCCAAAAGATTGGCAGAAAATCTTGAAGATGTAGTGGAACTCTTGCCCATCGCCGGGTGCGAAAAAGAGCAACGTGTGGCGATTGATGCAGATATGTTGGGATTGGTTTTTCCTGTTTATTTTTTAACGATACCGGAGATAATTAGGAAATTCTTAAAAAAATTAGAATTTCGGACAGAACCCTACATTTTTACTGTGGTTACATGCAATTCCCAACCAGGGTACAGCTTATATTCAGTAAAACGGATACTTCAAAAGAAGGGTAAGTCACTGGCGTTAGGTTTTGCTGTCGATATGCCCGGAAACGGTATCATTGGAAAAGTTGATTTGACAAACCCGTTGGAAGTACAGAAAGAGCGTTTGGCCAATGCTCCAACAAAACTTTTGATTGTCATTCAGAAAATTAAAGAAAGACAATATGGCGTTATTGAAGGCGGCAATTCTTTTAAAATGCATATGTTGAGCTTTCTGATGCACTTTTATAAAAAATATCTTTATCCTCCGGCAAAACACTTTCGAGTTTTGAATCATTGTACCCGCTGCGGTATCTGTGTACAAGTATGTCCTTTAAAAAACATCGACAAGGATGTTGAACATAAGCCAATTTGGGGAGAACGCTGCGAATCTTGTTTGGCTTGCTTCCATTGGTGCCCAGTGCAAGCCATTAATATGGAAGAGGATACTGTCGGTAAGAAAAGGTACCATCACCCGGAGATATCAATAGAAGAGATGTTTTTGCGCTAAATTGATGGTTTGTAGGAATACAGGTTTAATATCAGCGGCAACTGGGCAACAACCAATTCTAAACATAATGAAACGGGTGCCTTTTGCAATATAATTATCAAATATTCCAAACCAGAATCAATACAAAACCCACAGGATAAAAATCCCGTGGGTTTATTGGTTTTAAAATCCTTATTTCATCATTGGAGCCGAAGCCGCTCCATGGATAATTTGCGGGTTAACCATTCCAAAGATCATGGCAACATGTGCCACAACGAGGAATACAGTCAGCCAAATAAAGTGCAACTTCATTTTTTCATCGGAAGTTTTTCCTTTACCGATAAGACCAAGGTCAATCAGAGCCATGGCTACAAAAGGTATCACACCCAGCAAGTAGGACCAAACTGCAATAAAGTCAACCGGAGTACGCCACTTCATCCCGGGTATCGCCGTAAATAACAGCGGTAGGAAAACCACAAAAGTGAAGTAAACGGCGGCCAGTATACTTAAGACTTTACTGGCTGTCTTTAAAGCACCGGACGTTTTGCGGTAATAGACGATTAAAAATTCGATAGCAACTAAGGTTTCGGCAAAGACGACGGGAACGACCATAAAACGAAGCAGGTTCCAAGGCTGGTTGGTAGCAAGCAATTCCATGTAATGGGTCATGTTCATTGGTAATGCTCCTTTAATAATAAGTTATATGAGTCACGTTTTCGACAGGTTGATAGTACCAAGATGTTGTGAAGATTTTATGAAGAACGAACTATAAATGAAATAATATCTCTGTGAATATATGGATGCTACTATCAGGCTTTTCTTCACTAAAACTTCATATTTTAAAGTTATAATCGATAATGAATAAATATAATCCTAAAAAGGATACTAACCGGTAAAATTTGCCTGTTTCAAAGCCTTTTGCGATTGATATTTTACATACGAATTTAATTATATGGAGGTGGGGGAAATTAAAGATAATGGTGCCTGAGAAATCCATAAAAACAAGGAGGGAACATTATGGCAAGTATCAGTGGGATCCAAAGGTCAGCCAATATGCCGATAGATTGCGGCATGCCGGGGATGCATAATAATCCAAGGAAACCGGTTGAAAAAGCTGATTCTAATTTAGCAATTAATAATTCTCCCAAAATTAACGGGCCGTTAGGGAAAAAAGTCGATGTTTTAGCTTAATCTTTCACGAGGGGCTGTCTGGTAATCCAGGCAGCCTCTTTTAAACTCGATTCATTTGCAAATGTTTTTTTGAAATTGAAGGCTGTAATGATACCAATCGGTTAGATTTGTTTGTGTTTGGACGGGAAAACCAGATATTGATAACAGCGAGGCTGGATAATTTGGAAAAAGGGGCTCTAGGTGCTGCAGTTCAGAATATGAACCATATGCTTGGAATTGATGAGGGGTTGGGATTAAATGTAAATTAGAAGTCTTGGTATCAGATAAAAAGTATCGCCGACTTGAACCCGGTAAATGGTTCCATTAGGACAGGTATAGATTTCATGAAAAAAGCTGTTTCAGTCCTAAGATAATAATGATGAAACCCGGAATGAAATCCAGCTTTGGAAGTTTAATTTTGGAGAGCCCCAGGTAACCTAATTGAGCCCCAGCGAGAACTGCAACCAATTGCACAGTTTTGAAGACCAAGACAGTTATAATAACTGGAAATTTAGCCATTGATAAACCGATTGCCTCTATTACATCATCAATCCCAAGCGCCATTCCAAGTGCAAATGTCGCCCAAAAGCCGTAAAAATCCTTTTTTGGATCGGAAGATTCCGGGTTATCATCAACTTTTGAATCCGGATACCAAGTTTTCCAGGTCATCCATATACCTAACCCTACCAGTAATATAGCGCTTAGATAATTGGTCAATACTTTGCTGAGGACTTCAGAGAGAATACGCCCCAGTTCCATGGCAACCAACATTGCCGAAGCCGATCCCAGTATAAACGGGATTAAAATCCGGGTTGTAAACACATTCTTGCTCATGCCGAAAGCCAAACCAGACATGAAGTCATCAAAATTTTGAAAAAGTGCTAATATGAAAATGATCCATAAATGGGAAAAAAACAAAGTTAACCCTCCAGTTGTATTAGGGGAATGTTATCTACTACAGTATGAGTGAAATACCATCGATGTGATTTTGTCGCAGCTTCAAGTTTTTTTACTTCACCTCTCATACCCGAGGGACATACGATATATGGGCATTAAGCCTTAAATGGTAAGTGTGAGGTGTTGTGTGATGATGTCTAATGATGAATTTGTAATACTGTCGCTGGAATTAAACCTGTTTTTCGCCCGGATTGCCAAGGAACATTCCTTTTTCATTGAAGTCGCCATCCCTTGGAAAAATAGCGACCTTATTCGGGAAGCCGATATGTATAAAAATGAGTTTGCCAGGCTATTAGCTGAAACAGTGCGCTTAGCCGATGGGGTGCTGCCGGAAGAATTTCTTCGTGCCGGGGAAATCGTGACCAGGTTAACGCTGGATGCTGAAATGGGCAGTGAATTCTATTCGGGTTATACTTTAAATACAGAAATTACCCGGGCTGAGCAGAATTTGGAGGGGGCCGGCAGTCAGAATCCGGCCGCATTAGCGGGTGAGGTAACCCGTCTTAACCAACGGGCCATGGAGCTTACAACCGGTTTAATCGGGTACAAAAGCCGTATACTGAATGATGTAATGACCTGCCGTATTTTTACTTTCAATTATCCGCTACTTCTCGATCATATTTTAAGGGAAGCCCGGTTCTAT
>JAEZKW010000092.1 GCA_023415375.1 Bacillota bacterium | reverse complement strand
TATTCAGACAGGCATTTTCGGCAACTCAGTATGAAACATCAACAATTATTGCCAAAACTGCAGCTTTAGGAAGTTAAATCTGGCACTTAATTGGCACTCTAAAATTGGTAAAAGATGTTATATTAACAATATGACGATCGAACCCGGGAAGTTGATCGCTTAAAATATGCGGCAGTCGTTGGTAACTCTGGTACCAAGCACCAAAAGACTGCTCGTTAGCAGAAGGGAGTTGAAAATAATGAACAATCAACCATTTGCGGCTACGATCGAGGATATCCATCTGATGTTGGGAGGCCTTGCCAATAATACCGACCGTTTGGTCAAACGCGGCGTATCAGAGGAGTTCATCACCAAATTTAAAACTGCTTATGACGAACTTCGGACGATCGATCAGGAGAGAGCCGCCTTAATGGCCAGGCAAAAGGAGAAGACCAGCGCGGTCAATGAGAAATTGAAAGAAAATCTTGAGTACTACCGTGAAGCGCGGCAGATCATCAAATTGGATTTGCCACAGGAGTCTTGGAAAGAATTTGGCATTACAGCGCAGAAATAAGCAATGAAAGGTAAATCAATAGTAGGATTAACCCAAAAGTAAATTAGCTTTTGGCACATTTAGATACAGAATATTCTGTATCCAAATCATTTCTCCTGAGGGATGACACGCTGTATCTTGGATGCAAATCATCCCTCATGAGCTTGTCCGTTTACATCTTTTATTTTCAGGTTGGTTAGCCTCGGCGAAAATATTCTGTGGCAAAACATGGCAACTGAAAAATTGAAGGAAGAAAATTTGTCCGTCAATACCCGATAAAATTTAACAGGAGCCGTAATAAATCGATCGTTCCCTTTTTTTCGCTTGCCTACTCAGCTTACAGTCAATGGTGAGCGGCAACAGGTAACTACTGGTTCCCGAGTAACTGGAGGGGTGAGTCGAATAACCGGTAAACCGGCCGCTTTGGAAATGTAGATGAGAAGTATGCTTATGATGTCTATTGGGCAAGGCCTATTAGAGGGAGATTTCAAGGATGAAGTTTCCAAACGAATAGGTATGGATTTACCCGATAGCGATACATTAATTATTACCGTTGACTTTGCTTCAAACAAAAAATATCTCAGCCTATGGCCCAAAAATTGACGGGTTAAAGAGGACGGGCAATATACTTTCCTTTACGATGATGCAGGAAATTTGGTCGAAAAAGGGAATTTTAATGTTTAGGGGTTCTATGGAACAAGGCCAATCTCGGAAAAAGAATCAAGGATGAGGGATGCAAATTGAAAAAAGTTTTATTTATATTAATGGTCATTGGACTGATTACTTTATTGTCTTGTACAGCTTTAGCACAGAATGATGACCGCTATCTCTATATTACCTCAAATAATGATGGTGATTTTTATATTGACAAAATAGCCCTTGACGATTCAATTTCATTAAATAGCAACCCTTTAGATGTGTGGGTTAAAGTCGTTGGCTCGGAAATGTTTATGAGAAATCTAACCCAACAATATCCGAAGCTAATTTTTTATAGTGGCTGGTACATGCTACAGCGTATCCAATTCAATATGTCCCAATTTAAGTTATTATCTTATTTTATTTATTCGGATGCCGGAGAGCTGCTATATTCATATCAATATCCAAATCCACGATGGCAGGATACGACTCCCATTTCGGTGCCGGGAATAATCCTTCATAATATTATGGATAAATTAAATAAAAGCAACTAGGAATAAGTAACATGCAGTTTTGTGTATTTCGCGCTTTCCGTGGTTTAAAAAGATTTTAGAGATAGGAAGAACGAAAAGACTATCAACCATGAAACACGCGAAAGAGCACCCAAAGAGGATACCGGTCAAGTCTGTACTGTCGATTTTTTACCCTTTACCCTTCTCATTTTTAACTTATTCAATATCCTCAATATTCCTCTTTTCTTCATGCGTTCCCAGATAGAAAATTTGCTATGTAAATATTGCCAATTAAATGAAATGTTCTAAAATTTTTTGAAATAATGCGAGTAAAAGGAAGGATTAATTTCTAAAATATGGAATTGTATGGATAGAGCATGGCAAAATAGTTCTCATTGGTAGGTGAAAAAGCTGCTATCCCCCAAATATTTTCTATATCTAGCTGTAAGTCCGGAAGGAAAAAATAAAATCGATGTTAGCAGCAATCCCCGTGTTGATGCTTATTATTTAAACGAGTTCAATTATCGGGAGATGTATGTTTTTCAGCCTCCTCTCCCTATTTGGGCAGCGGAGTTCCTGCTTCGAAAATTACGGATTGATCATGCAATAGGCCAAATCATCAATCCCCATCAATTGTTAAAACCGGCAAACAGGATTGTAAAAGAAATCCTTCCTTATGTGGGTTTATCGGTTCAAAAGCATGAAACTCATGAACTAAAGCTGGAAGAATTTGATCCGCCCGATATTGAAGCACTACTTTGGGGTAGAGCTTTGCTGGAAACTGAGATCCCCGAATTGCTTCGGGCCAATGGCATTGAACTTCCATGGGATCCGGAGGATTGGCTTCAGTATTTGTATTTGCAATCCAAAGTGCAACGGGAAGCGGCAGTCAGTATTGATAACCTTAGTTTACCTTACTGCAGACGGTGTGGTGAAAGAAAGTCTATCATCGAAGATGATTGCATCTTCTGCGGCAATACCCATTGTTTGACTTGTATCAATTGTCAGACCATGGGTATTGCTAAAAGTTGTATTCCTTTATACTTCCAGAGTTATCCAATGCATCATGGCATCCAAATTACAACAGTGCGACCCCGTTTGAAATTTGAGTTAACCCCGCCACAACAGCGAGCTTCGGAAGCTGTCATTCATTTTCTTGAAAGTAAGGAGGTTCGATTTTTAGTTTGGGCCGTTTGCGGGGCCGGTAAAACGGAAGTGAGTTTCGGAGGCTTAGGGAAAGCATTATCTGAGGGACAACGGGTATTGTTTGCGATTCCCCGGAAAGACGTAGTTATCGAACTGGCCCCGCGATTGCATGAGGCTTTTCCGGACACAGCTATTTCGGCATTGTATGGCGGGAGCGGTGAACGTTTTCTCGACGTTCCCCTCACAATTGCCACTACACACCAGTGTTTACGGTTTTATCAAAGTTTTGATTTGGTGATACTCGATGAAGCTGACGCCTATCCGTATCAAGGGTGCGCCATGTTACATGAAGCCGTCTTAAGGGCTTTAAAGCCAGGCGGACATTTGGTAATTATGACGGCCACTCCAAATCAAAATATGCTCAGGCAGATTCATAATCGGGAATTAGCTTATGTTTCGATACCGGCAAGGCATCATCGCATGCCTTTAATCGTACCTGAGTGGATAAGATGTGACTTGCCTTTGGCTGTTGATTGTAAAAGAAAGTGGGATCCACCATCCGTAATTCGGGAATTTCTAATAAATTTAAAACAAAATAAACGCCCGGGCCTCGTTTTCTTGCCAACGATTCAACAAATTGAGTCATTTGGCGGCAGTTTGGTGAAATGGGCTGAAGCTTATGGAGTTATTGGCAAAATTACTCATTCTAAATCCACCAACCGGACGGAAACAAAAGAAAATTTATTAGCAGGCCAGATTCAATTTGTAGTTACTTCGACAATTTATGAGCGGGGAATCACCATTCCTAATTTGGACGTGATGGTCCTAAATGCCGATAATGAAAATATCTTCGACCATCAAACCTTGATCCAAATTGCCGGACGGGTTGGCCGATTGGGTGAAGGCGGGCAAGTTTTATGGGTTTCCAAATCTAAGTCCCGTTCAATGAAAATGGCTATTGAAATCATTCAAGAAATGAACTGCGAAGGTTATGAATTGGGGTATCTCGATAAGGGTTAATGAATTTCCATTATTTCTCAATAAATTAGGACTAAAGACTTATAAAAATTTTAAAGAAAGTGCCGATAATGAGAATAGGTAATTCAGAGATCATAAATTGGCTTCGAGAAATTAGCCAGGGTGTAGTGGAATTATTATTTCCACCTGAGGAGCGGTGCCCTGTTTGCTCACAGGAGGATTGTCTCCATCATGGACTCGGTAGGAATTGTATCCGCAAAATCGCTTTGATTACACCGCCTGTTTGCGAAAAATGCGGTAGGCCCCTTAGATTGGAAAGTATCGGCAGGAAAATCTGTGAGCAATGTAATGAGACCCGCTATTATTTTTCAAAAGCTCGATCAGTCGCCGTATACGAAGGAGCTTTACGAGAGTATTTAACAGAATTAAAATATCGGTATCGGCCTGATTTGGGCGAAGCACTAGGCGTTCTTCTGGTAGAATGGGTTAAAAATCATCATGAATATCAAAAAATGGATTTAATCATTCCAATTCCGATACATCGGCAGAAATTGATGGCTAGAGGTTATAATCAGGCAGAATTATTGGCTAATCCGTTACAAAGATATTTGGGAATTCCAATCAAGAATGATATAATATTGAGGGAAAAAATTACTTTATCTCAGAATGCGTTGCATAAAGAACAACGTTTTATCAATATTAGCAAGGCATTTCGGGTTTTAGACGCAAAACCTCTTGAGGGCGCGAAAGTTTTGTTGGTGGATGATATTTTTACAACTGGCGCCACAGTTTCAGAGGCAGCCAGGGTTTTAATAAGAGCCGGGGCCTACGAAGTTAAAGTTTTAACTTTGGCAGGCGGTATTTTGGATCCGGAATGGTTTATTTCTTAAAGGAGGATGTCTCATAAGAAAAGTCTTCGATAGAGATATACAATATATAAACGTTTGTCCATTCATTGACGCGATATATTGTATATTCCACTGATTTTGAGGTACTTTTGAGACAGCCTAATTAAAGTTGGAGGTGGAGTTATGGATATCAGGAATTGCAAGAGATGTGGTAACATGTTCCAATATAATGGTAATTCCGTCTGTAATCATTGTTCAGAGCAAGAACAGCAGGATTTTGATAAAGTGCGAGATTATCTATTTGAACACCCCAATTCGCCGGCTTCTGAAATTAATCAAGAAACCGGTGTTGAAGTGAAGGTTATTACCCGTTTTCTCAAAGAAGGGCGCTTAAAGATGGAAGGCAGCAGTTCGGACTCGCTGATTACATGTGAAAAATGTGGAGATGCGATTCAATCCGGCAGGTATTGTGAGAAATGTCTTCAGGAAATGCAGTCGGAGCTTAAAAGGGTTGCCAGACCTACCCAAAGTATTTCATCTTCTGCGTCGTCTGCGGGCTCTTTATCTGGCAATCCAGGAGCCGTTTGGTCACAAGCAAAAGTTCATACTTATGATCATATTTTGAAAAAGAAAGATTGAAGGACAATAAGGAGGTAAGTCGTTAAGTTTGTAGCATTAGAAATAAAATTTAAAATGAAATTGAAAAGGTAGGTGATAAAGGATGATCATCTCCAATAAACAGGTACAAAGTATTCTTTCCATGGATCAGGTAACTGGTTCCAAGAAAAAAGGAAATGTTGCAAATTCAAATTCAACAAATAAAGCAGATTCGCTGGTTTTATCTGATCGTGCCCAAGGTTTGCAATTTGCTACCGAACAGGTACTAAAGTCTCCGGAGGTTCGTGCCGAAAAGATAACTGAATTGAAAAAACAAATTCAGGATGGCACCTATCAAGTTTCCTCATCAGACATTGCGCAAAAGATGGTTGGGAGGAGCCTGGTAGACGAAATCGCCGGGAGGTAGTACCATGCAAGATAATCGAATACTCCAACAGTCGTTGGAACATGAACTTGCGCTTTTAGAAGAGCTCAACGGCTTAAGTTTAATGAAAAAAGAAGCATTGATGAATGAGGATATGGAGACATTGGAATCCATAGTCCATAAAGAAGAGATGCTATCCGTTAAACTTAAAACTGTTAGTGATAAGTGTCTTCCTCAAGTGCAATTTTTTTTAAAAGAGAAAAGATTGCCGGCTGAATTAGAGGAAATCTTAGCGGAGGTGCGAAAAACGGCCCTCCAATTTCAACAAAATAATGAATTAAATCAGAAGTTAATTCAGGACTCACTAGCATTGGTCCAGTTTACGCTAAACTCCTTCCGTTCCATTATGAGTGGCGGTACTCCTAGTTTGTATGGATCATCTGGCCGGGTTCATCAAAAAGCGATTCATATGTTAGATGTGAAGGGGTGACTATCGATGGCTTCAACTTTTTTTGGTTTGGAAACCGGTGTCCGCGGACTATTGACTCATCAACAAGCGCTTGAAGTGACCGGTCAAAATATGTCAAATGCCAGTACTCCTGGATATTCGAGGCAACGGGCAGAGATTACGGCGACGGATCCTTATACCGAACCATCTCTTACCCGATTAAAAGTAGCCGGTCAAATGGGTACTGGTTCCGAAGTATCTGAGGTCAAACGGATTCGTGATCAAATCATCGATCAGCAGATCCAAAAACAAACGACCACTCAAGGTTATTGGAGCACTCGCCAGGACGTGTTGGGACAAGCCGAACGCATTATTAACGAGCCTGCAGATGCCAATATTCGCTCCGAAATCGATGCTTATTGGGCGGCCTTGCAGGAACTCGCCAAAACTCCTGAGAGTCAACCCACTCGTTCGACTTTACGTCAGACAGCATTGACAATGACCCAAAATATCCGGGAAAATTATACAAGCTTGAAAGAGCTGCGTTCCGATACCAATGATAAAATTGTCAGTACAGTCACTGAGATTAACCGTTATGCCGATCTAATTGCCCATTTAAATAAACAGATAGGGGAAATAACGGCACTAGGTGATCATCCCAATGATTTACTGGATAAACGGGATTTATTGGTGGAGCAGTTGTCAAAAGAAGTCAACATTAGTACATCTTTTGATGCACTCAATAAAATAACCATTCAGATTAATGGAATCCCTTTGGTAAACGGCGATACAGCCGATCCCATTCTGGCATTATCAGATAATAATAAAGGAATGGTTCATTTAGAATGGAGTGTTCCAAGACATCAGAATGTTGTTGTTATGAATGGCAATTTAGCTGGCCTTTTGCAGTTACGGGACGAGGATTTGCCAAAACTGATGGACAGTTACGACAATATTTCAAAAACCTTGATGGACGAAACCAACCGGGTTCATCGAAAAGGTTATGGTTTAGATAAAAGCACCAATACTAGTTTTTTCAAAGGCAGCGGTGCAGCCGATATCGATGTAACGGATGAAATCAAAGATACAGAAAAAGGTTTAAATCGGATTGCCGCTTCCAGTGATGTCGTTGGCCTGCCGGGTAATAATGTGAATGCTCAAAAAATGGCTGATTTACAGTTTAAGTTATTAATGCTTGATGAAACGACAACCATGGATGGATTTTTGGGAAATATCATCGGCGATCTTGCTGAAAAGTCACTGGCAGCTCAGACTAATTCGACTCATCAGACCACTTTGCTGACTAGTTTGGATAATCGCAGGCAATCTGTGTCAGGGGTCAATTTGGATGAAGAGACGGCGAATATGGTTAAATTCCAACACGGTTATAATGCCGCAGCCAAGGTTATCAGCACCAACGATGCGATGCTCGATGTAATCATCAACGGTTTGAAGGTAAACCCCTAAAAGAACCGTTTTGACCAAGGAGGGAAAAAATTACGATGCGTGTTTCCAGTAAGATGGTTTACACTAGCTTAACCCATAATATTCTGAATTTGGAAGATACCCTCAATAATTCAACCGATCAAGCCAGTTCGGGTAAAAGAATCTTAAAGCCTTCGGATGATCCGATCGGCACGACCCGGGCTATGAAATACCGCACCCATAACACGGAAATCCTAAAATATACGGATAATGTAAATGCGGCTTCCAGCTTGCTCAGTGCAGCAGATACTGCTTGTAATGCATCGGTTGATAATTTGCAGCGAGTTCGGGAACTCATTGTGGAAGGCGCCAACAGTACCAATAATGATTTGGATTGGGAGGCAATGGCTACTGAGGTTGATCAGATTAAGGCTGGATTGGTGGATCTCGCCAATTCTTCAATGGGAGACCGCTATATTTTCGCAGGTGAAAAATATACCGATAAGGCTTATACATTAAGAGCCAATGTTGCCGGGAACAGTAGAAATTTAACCTTAACACCAATCGTGATTGACGGACAGAACAATCAATTTAAGATTAAGCTCGATGAAGGTCCGACCCAAACGATTACTTTAACTCAAAAAACCTATGATGGGAGCAGTGGCCATCAATTGAATGATTTTGCCAATGATATTCAAGCTCAGCTGAATAACGTTGGCTTTGAGCCTCCAATTTATGTAAAAATAAATACCAATAATCAAATATCTTTCTATTCCGGTGCAAAACCGGATGATGGTGTTGCTCATACAATTGTGTTGAAAGACGGACCTTCAATTAAAGATATTGGCAAAGTAAAGAGCGCTACTTCTACAAAAGTTCAGTTGGATACCGCCCTAGATAGCGTTGTACCCAATTACTACCAGGGATGGACGATTCGTATTGCTAGCGGCACCGGGGTTGGTGAAATGAATACCATCACATCTTACGATCCCGACAAACAAATCGCTGAAGTAGCCATTCCATGGATTAAAACCCCTGACAAAACTTCCAGTTATGAGCTGATTCCGCCTTTAAAAGGGCAAACGGATGCCACTGCCGGAGGAAAGATTACTTTACCGGCTCACGGCCCAAGTGCTCCTTTGGATAATTTTTATACCGGGATGACCATTAACATTGAAGATAGTATCGGACATACCGAGTCGCATAAAATTACCGGTTATTCCAATGCTACTGGAGAAATTACAATTGAACCGGATACCTTTAACCTTACTGGTCCGGTGACATATACAATTCTGCCGGTAAGCAAGGGGGATGCGTTAACTCACGATTCTACCGGTTCTTCAATTCAGCTTTCAAATGATTCCAGTCAATTTAAAGATTTTTATAAAGGAGCCTCGATCACTGTTACTTTTTTGGATGGATCAACAGAGACACGCCAAATCACCGGATATGATCAGGTGAGCAAGATTGCCACAGTCGATCATCCATGGACGAAGACGTTTGACAGGTGGGCCCAATATTCAATTTCGGATACCGCTTTGACCCAGATGGGTTTTCAAAATCAGGCTACAACGCGGGAAATTATAGGAAATCCGCTGCCTGAGATGACGAAAGTACTCGGACGTTATCCGGTTCGCAACGATGTTGCCGCAGTCAATGGGACGAACGTTACTTTGAACCCGCTGGATAATAATGATAACGTCGATTTTTACAAAAATTGGACGATGACGATAACAGAAGGACCGGGTGCCGGGCAAAGCCAGGTGATTACTTCCTCAAATCAGAATTTCGTTACCGTCGGCGCTCCCTGGGATCCATCGCTGGCTGAGAATTCGAAATATGCCATCCGACCGCCCTTGATTGGCAAGGTGGCTGCGGCTGCAACGAACGGGCCGCCCCCGAATATACAATTTGCCGATAATTCAAGTGTAGTGAGGGATTTTTATAAAGGCATGACCGTAACAATAACAGGCGGTAAGGGTACAGGTCAAACCCGCACCATCGAAAGCTATGATCCGGTTACTAAAGTGGCAACTTTGGATAAAGATTGGGAAAATCCTTTACCGGACACGAGTTCTTCTTATGCAATTGATGACGCTTCAGATGTTGCAGGGAACAGTAAATTTATTATTACAGTTGGAATCGATAAACCTCAGGAGATCAGTTTGGATGGCGGTGATCATGATCCTGCCCGATTAGCCCGAAACATCCAGGAGAGGATCAACGAGCGGGGCGGTCATTATGCCAATGTCCGGGTAATGCTGACTTCCGATAAACGTCTAATATTTGTTTATCATGATCCGGATTTGAATGATAGCGATTCACCGCTTTCGATTAAACTGAATTCGGGTTCAAAAGCTGATATTTTGCCGCATATGGGTTTTTCCGACGGGACATATTCGGAGTCGACCGAACCTAATTTTGAGGGCAATTGTAGTGACATCAATTATGAAGTTAATTTTGGGGTTAAAATTCGAGTCAATATTTCCGGGGACAGTTTGTTTGATCCGATTTTTCAACATCTATCAGAGACCAGTATCAATTTAAGAGGAGCTAATACCAAGGCATTGTCCGAAACTGATTTGGCCCACATTACTAAAGATATTGACAATATTTTGATCACCCAGGGAGAGATCGGTGCCAAGGTTAATCGCTTAAGCCATAGTATTGACCGCTTTAACGGTTTATCCGATAATATTACCAAGCTTCAAAGTGATATTGAAGATGTTGATATGACGAAAATGATCAGCCAATTTCAAATGCAAAAAACAGCTTATCAGGCAGCTCTGCAAGTTGGAGCCCAGATTTTACCGATTTCTTTATTGAACTATCTGAAGTGACAATCATTTGAAAGCTCAAACGCCTGAAATTATCGAGTTGAATCAAAAAGCCAGAAAGGATTAACAGGATGAAAATCGCCACAAAGTTTTTTGGATCGATCGAGGTTGATGAAAAAGATTTCATTAACTTTGGCCACGGTATTCCGGGGTTTGAAAATTTTCATCGTTATATTATCAAAAAGTATACGGACCAGTCGCCATTTTTAGTGATGCAGTCAATTGAAAAGGCGGATTTGGCTTTTATCCTGATTGAGTTGGAGCAAATCGTACCGGGGTATTCGATTGATCTGAGCGATGATATTGTTGATGAATTAAAATTATCAGAGCATGGAGATGCTATCGTACGCGTTATTGTCACTTTGCCGGAGGATGTTCGACAGGCCACTGTCAATCTGGCGGCCCCGATAGTGATTAATTTTAAAACCGGCCTTGCCAAGCAAATTATTTTAAATAATCCCGAATATAGTTTAAAACATCCCCTGTTCGCAGCTGAAGGCGAAAAGGAGGTTCTTCAAGCAGCACCTTAAGAGTATGAGTAAAATGTTCATTCTTTTCATAAAATAAAAGGGATTTTTTGACTTTCGGAGAAAATTAAATTACTTACTATGAAAGCTGTTCGATTACGAAGGTTCAAGGAGGATCCCGATGCTCGTTTTGACCAGAAAGCTTAATGAAAGCATTATGGTAGGCGATGATGTTAAAATAACAATCGTTGATGTCAAAGGTGATCAAGTAAAGTTGGGGATTACGGCTCCAAGGCAAATAACGGTTCATCGTGAGGAGGTATATCGGGAGATCCAAAAAGAAAACCAGCTTGCTACTAGTGGGAAACCCAATCTTGAGAGTTTGGGAAAATTACTTAAAAAATAGCCCCTTCGAAAATTTTTTACTAAAGTTTTTAGGGCTTTATTTCGATATTTAAGTATAAATCAATATTGATGCTTTTAAATCATTACCCGTGATATTAAAAATTTTAGGTTAATATTACCGGCGATGGTTTAATAGCCATCGACCCTGGTGCAACTAAGGAACGGCCGACTTAGAGGCAATGGGGTGATAAGAGGGTAAGGATACCCTAAAAAATTTCAAGGAGGACGAAAATTATGATTATTAATCACAATCTACCCGCTTTAAATGCGCTGCGTAACTTGAACGGAAACGACAAACTCCATTCAGCAGCAGCAGAAAAACTGTCTTCCGGTCTCCGGATTAACCGGGCCGCTGATGACGCCGCAGGTCTGGCTATATCCCAGAGCATGCAGGCCCAAATCGAAGGTTTGGATCAAGCAACCCGGAATGCTCAAGATGCGACTTCATTAATTCAGACCGCTGATGGTGCTTTAAACGAATCTCAATCCATCCTGATCCGTATGAGAGACTTAGCAGTACAGGCCGCGAACTCGACCTACACTGATAATGACCGTACTTCCATGCAACAGGAAATTGATATGTTAAAGGATGAATTGAACCGTATCGGTAATACGACTGCATTTAACAACAAGATTTTGCTGGATGGTTCGTCTGCAGCCGTAACCTCATCAAATGATATCAACACGAAAATTTTTATGCGGGGCGCCATTCAAGAAAAAGGTGTCTCTTCAGCCGGTACTTACAAAATCGATGTCAGCGTGAGAGCGGCTGGTTCTGCTCAAGTTCAACAGTCCAGCATCATGACCAATAAAAATACCGGTCTCACTGCTACTGGTAACACTCAATTGAAAGATGTCGTCAACTTCTATGATGCCGGCGGAAAATTCTTAGTAGAAAATCCGCAAAACATTTCATTAGTTGAGGGCGACGGCAGAGCAAGCACGATTACCATCAACGGTGATGATACTTTGAACGAAGTTGCCGCGAAATATGCAAGCGCTATTTCCAAAGGCCTCGGTCAGAGTACAATTGCCGGTGTATCTGGTAATGAAGCAAATATGGCTCTGTATAATACGAGCAAAGGTTCCGGCGTAAGGGCTGTTTCCGGCGTATTCGTATTAAGCAGCGCTAAGGCTGGTCAAGATGGTAGGATTAACGCCATCGGCGATTCTCAACTCATTAAAGCCTTTGGTTTTAATGAATTCGGTAAAGTCAATGATGTTGTTTATTCAGTATCAGTAACCAATGCAGCAACCGGATCCGGACTTGCTACTGGAGTGGCTGTTGAAGGCAACAACATCATCGGTTTGGTACACAAGAATGTTGATGTTCAAATCGGCGGTAGCACGGCTCAGAAAGCCGTATATAATGCTGCAGAAGGCAAATTCACCGTTGGATCCGGCGATACCCAGTCAACTTACGTACATTTGGTTGACAATACCCAGGTGTTCCAGATTGGCGCCAATGAATTACAAAACATGACTGCAGCTATCGGCGATATGCGTGCTTCTTCATTAGGAGTCGATAAAGTTTTAGTTACCGATATTCCTTCGGCAGGTAAAGCGATTACCACTCTTGATGCAGCTAACAGCCGTATATCTGCTCAACGCGCAGCACTCGGTGCTTATCAGAACCGTTTGTCCCATACGATTACCAACTTGGGAGTAACATCCGAGAATTTGACAGCATCACAATCCCAGATCAAGGATGTAGATATGGCTGCAGAGATGACCACCTACAGCAAATTGGGTATTCTTACTCAAACTGCCAATGCTATGTTGGCGCAATCCAACCAGACTCCGCAACAAGTGTTGCAATTATTACGGTAATAATTTCTACCCAAAAGCCCTTCTTTGGAAGGGCTTTTTTTTATGGGCTTTTTTAGATTTAAAGAAATCCACCCCTAACCCGAACAAGTCGGAAATCTACAAAGAATCAAAAGTTATATCTGACAATTTTCTTTCTGAAAAAGCAAGAATTTTGAGGGTTAGAACCTAAAGGATAATGAAGAATTGCCGATTACAATATTAAACATATAACTTGGAGCTGCAAGACTTTAACACTTCGCATTGAAACATTGGCTTTGGTTAAATTCTAACTTTTTGTATATTCTCTCAAAGTATTAGCTTTGCTAACCCTGCAATCACTGAGGAGGAAAACATAATGACACAGGAAGAATTGGATCAAACAATAGCCACCTATGATGGATATTTACAGCGGATGTCTGTAGCAGTTGGACATTTTTGTGAAGACTTAGTGGTAAGTAATTACCAGGAGATCAGTGGCGTTTTACCGGCGCTGGTTGAGGGATTGGCTTGGATTAACGAAACGATGGAGAAATTTGTGAAATTGGGTTACCTTGGGGAAGAAGAATTGACTGCTTTTAGAGGGTTTCTTACGAATCTTTATGAGGCTTTGCAAAATAAGGATTATGTACTGGTACATGATTTGTGTGAGTTCGAATTATTGTCCCTTTTGGGAAGAATTTCTATTTCCGGGGTACAAATAAATTAAAGGGTGATACCAATAATGTATCAGCAGAATTTGAGCTTGGTACGGCAACGATTCCCATACCTTAACTTGAATGAAAAAGGGAATTCTTTCGGAACGGATATCCAAGTTACCGTTAGTCAGAGTAAAACGGGATTGCCAGTCGCTCAAGTGACCCGAAATAATCACCGGGTCTTTTTGAATAGTTCATATGATCCTGAGCTCGATGCGAAACGTTGGGTCCAGCATAATGTGGATACCAATGCCGGAAACGTAATTCTTTGCGGTGCTGGCTTTTTTTATCATGTCAAAGCCTTGCTAGAATCAGTCGCCGTCAAAAAGCTTGTCATCTATGAACCGAGTCCGGCTATTTTCGAAGCCGCTATGCATGAAATTGATCTAGCCCCGCTCTTTCAACATGATAATTTTCTGTTATTGACAGGCATGGACTACAATGCGATGATCCCGGGCGCACTGGGCTTTTTTAACAACGGAATGGTTTATACCACCACTGATATTCAGTTTAAAACATTAATCGCTTATAATGAACTTTTTAATGATGAAATTCAATTTTTTCAAGAGAAATTACGGGAATATCTGCGGTTAGTTCAAATGAATTTATCGACCACCGACGCTTATGCCAAACAGTGGCTCTCCAATGCGTTTGCTACATTTCCCGATGCAGTTAATTCACCGGTGATCCGGCATTATTTCGGGCAATTTAAAAATGTTCCGGCGATTGTAGTTTCAGCCGGGCCTTCCTTAGAGAAAAATATTCATTGGGTGAATGGGATTAAGGAGAATGCGGTTGTGATTTGCGCTGGGTCCAGTATTCGGGCGATGAAGCACAACGGGGTATCGCCCCATTTTCTAGTGAGTGTGGATGGGCATCAAATTAATAATAAAGTCTATGGTGATTTAGATTTATCCGACGTTTATCTCGTTTACAATTTTCGTTTTTGGCATGAAATAGCCCGTAAATTTCAGGGTCGAAAGATTTTGATGAAAGTTGACGCCGAAAAATTGCCGGACCTTTTCATTACTCAAAACGGCGGTTATGAAATCGGTTCTCTAAAAAGCGGTTTTTCAGTATCCCATACTTCACTCAATTTGGCATATCAACTCGGATGTAATCCAATCATCCTTATCGGGCAAGATTTAGCATATGCTCCAACCAAACGATATGCCGACGGGCAAATTTCATCTTCGCAGAAGTATTTTAAAGAAGGGGAAATACCGCCCAATTGTTTTTACACCAAGGATATTCACGGTCAGGACATCTTGACCGATTATGAATTGGATAGCTTTCGGATGTTGCTGGAACGCATGATCGAAACTTCTTATCAGGGAAAGGTCAATATCATCAATGCCACTGAGGGCGGCATTCATATCAAGGGCACCACCGATCGCAAACTGGCTGAACTTATCGAAGAATACTGTACTGAAAATCATCGTATATCTTCACGAATAAGCGCCCTTTATGAGCGGGGGCTTAAGGAGATTCGGGCCCACAAAATCAATCCGGTAGCCTATTGTTCTAAGCTTCAAATCATCACCAATCGGGCTATCATTAAAGTGATTGAATTGATTGATGAATTACAGAGCTTACGAAAACGCAACTTTAGTAGTCCGTTTGTCCCCGGTGAACTGGATCCGATGCTTGAACAGATTACCAACGCTTACGATCAAGCATTAAATTATAAAGAGTATCATGTTTTATTAAAGGACATCCAAGCGACATCACTTTCCGTGAATAAAGCCCGTTTGGGTGAAATGGCTGAAATTACGACTCAGGAAGAATATGATCGTAAATTGCAAATTTATCTGAATATCATTGCCGATACCCAAAAGGCCTTAGAATTTGTTATGGAATGTATTGATAAAGTTCTAGATACCAGGACCTCCGAAAGTCTTTCCCTTGTAAGGAACACCGTACCATTATCTGATATCGATATCGCGACAGCAGAAAAACAAATTAATAATAAAACCGGCCTACAGCAATTACAAAAGAATTTGGAGACAAATCTGCTGAAAGCCCAATCATCGAGGCGCGGAGCTTACCTGTATTTATATGGAGCGCTTTTGCATCGTATAGGCCAGACATACAGGGCCATCGATATTCTTGAAGAAGCTGTCAAAGTCGATCCAGAGCAAGCTAAAGCCTATTATGTATTGTTTAAAATTTATTATCAAAGTCGCAATTATAGTAAAGCTTTGGAATCGTTAACGCATTGTTTGCAACTTAATTTTAAGACGCACTATTGCAGTAAAATGCAACTGAAGATTCATTACCAAACACAAAATTGGGTGGCCCTAAGTAACTTGGCCACTGAGTATGAAAGTAGGGAAGAGTTTTTAACTGGCCGCAGATTATTAAAATTAATTAACATCGAATGCTTGGGCAGGTTAGGGCTTTCGGATGAGGCAAAAAGGCTCTATCAGCGTTATATTGCTCAATATAAAATTTCACCTAAAATTGAACAGTTGCTGCAAGAGCTATGGGGTAATAAGGCTACAATTGAATATCAACAAACCTATCAGAAAAATCAGGAGTTTTTTACCAAGACCTTAGGACTTAATTTACCGGAATATCGGGTGATTCGATATAAAGTATGCCGTTTCTTAAGTGGGGAGTTTGTATATGACGGCAGCACAGATTATATTTTGTCAGGTATTAATCATACTGCAGAAATCAGTATAAAGCTATCTTCAGAAGATTGTCTGGCCATTTATAACACGGATAATACCAAAATTTTTGAACACCTTGGCGCGGCTTTGGAACGGATTCCGGACGAGGGGCTTCGCCAGCAAATCAGTAAAATCCCGGTTTATATTATAGAAGATAATCTGGAGAATTGGTGCTTAATGGCCCAGTTGTATGATTTTGGGCAACTCCAATGCTGGCAAAATCTTCATTATTATATTGTACCTAGCGGAGGTATTACTGAAGTCTTTATGGCGGAAGATATTCCATGGCCCAATTTCTTATATGGTACAAATCACCAAGAGTTTACCGAATCTCTATTTAAGATCAAGCAGGCAAAAGATGAAGCTTTTCATCAACGCTTACGGGGATTACAGGAATATTATCATCAGCGTCAGACTTCACCCATAAATTATCAAAGAATACTAGTTATTTTCAGTATCCAAGATCCAGTACAATGCTATTATGGTCGAATGATCCAAACCTATTTACAGGGGCTAGGATTTGACTGCCGCGAGTATACTGAAAGTCTGACATATCGTTCTTTTACACAATATAATGATGCCAAGTTCATGGATGAATTCCGGCCTGACTTGATCATTCATTTATTTGGGCTCCAAGAGGAATTTGAAGTGTGGAAAGTCCTTAAGGTTCCTTTTATAAGCTGGCTGATGGCAGATAAACAACTTGCTGCGGAATTGGCGGCAACTTGTTCCAATCAGCAAATTTTGATAACCGGTAACGGAAATGTTTACTCCCATTTATTAAAGAAGAATTATCGGAAAGAACAAATCCAATCGGTTGTTTTGCCTGTATTTTCACCCTCGAGTGTGACAACGACTTCTGAGGATTTAGCCGAACAATCCATCGCTATTTTTACTCATCTGGAAAGTTTGGATGCAGTCATTCATGACTTAGGAACCGTAATTTGCGGTTTTTTAATCCAGAAAATCCATTCGCCACAGATGACTAATATAATGGCGGCTTTAAAAGGGATCTATTTCCAAGTATATGCCTGTTTGAATCAAGTTGACCTTATTTCACTCAATTTATCCGATTATCAAAAAATCTTGACTGAGAATTTGCAGCGATATCAGTTGGAGCTTTCGGGCGAGGAACAAACAATGGTTGCTGGATATATCAAAACAGAATTTGAAAAATTTATTGCTCAACGTTTACAAGTAAAATGGATTGTTGATGGATTCAGCGATGATGGAGTGGTAATCTATGGCCCCGGTTGGGAGCAGGATCCGATTTATGCCAATATATATAGGGGTGAGTTGAATTCGATGACGAATCCCCACGATTATCGAAATTTGGTCCTTTCCAATAAAATCAATCTTTGGCTCGGTAATCGTCTAAAAAACTCATCCTATATGCAACCGGGTTTGATCGAGGGAATCGTTGCCGGCGGCTTCTTTATGGTCGGTAAGCTTTTGGATAAGGAGAAAGAAGAAGCCGCTTTGAGCCCTTTTCAGGGACTACTCGAATCTTTTAGTTCAAAGTCCGAGTTGTTTGAAAAAATAAATTACTTCTTACGTCACCCGGATCAAAGGGTGAAACGGGCTGACGAATTGCAAAAATATGTTGTGGATCATTTTTATATTGGTAAAATTGTCGAAAACTTATGGAGGCTGCCATGAATATTCAAGGGAAAAAAGTCTTGGTGACTGGGGCCGGCGGCTTTATCGGTTCCCATCTAACGGAGCAACTTGTAGCAGCCGGGGCCAAGGTAAGCGCTTTTGTGAGATATAACTCCAAAGGAAATTGGGGTTGGCTAGAAAATTCACCGGTCAAAAAAGACATAACGGTGGTTTTAGGTGATATCCGTGACTATGATAGTGTTAAAGGCGCAGTGAAGGATGTTCAAGTTATTTTTCATTTAGCAGCTCTGATTGGAATTCCTTATTCTTATCAGTCTCCACTGGCCTACATTAAAACGAATATTGAAGGGACTTATAACATTTTACAAGCAGCTCGCGAACTGGGAGTGGAAAAAGTTATCCAGACTTCTACCAGTGAAGTCTACGGTACAGCTCGTTTCGTACCCATTCATGAAGAACATCCGCTTCAGCCCCAATCACCATACTCTGCTAGTAAGATTGGAGCCGATAACATTGCTTTAAGTTTCTATCATGCTTTCAATCTACCGGTCGTTGTGGCCAGACCCTTTAATACTTACGGGCCGAGGCAGTCGGCAAGGGCGGTAATTCCAACAATTATTAGTCAAATTTTAAAGGGACAGAAAGAGATTACTTTAGGAAATTTAACGCCAACCCGGGATTTGAATTTTGTCCTCGATACTGTAAAAGGATTTATTAAAATAGCCCAAACTGACGATATCTTAGGTGAGATTATTAATGTTGGATCGGGGACAGAGATCGCCATCGGTGAT
This sequence comes from Bacillota bacterium, assembly GCA_023415375.1. Taxonomy (GTDB): domain Bacteria; phylum Bacillota; class UBA4882; order UBA8346; family UBA8346; genus UBA8346. Next base: position 9,346 of record JAEZKW010000092.1, on the reverse strand, counting down.
TTGGCAAAGCTCATTGCCAACCTACTCCAAACCGAGGTTGTTATCAAGCAGGATCCCGAGCGAATCAGGCCGGGGAAAAGTGAAGTTGAAAGGCTGGTTTGCGACAATGCCAAAATCAAGCGTTTCACTGATTGGCAATCCCAATACTCATTGGAAGAAGGCTTGAAGCTTACGATAGAATGGCTAAAGGGGAACTTACAAATCTATAAACCGGAGCAATACAATGTCTAATTCGATTTCACTCGATGCGCCCAATTTGGGGGCGTTAGAAAAAGAATATTTAAATCAAGCACTGGATAGTAATTATGTTTCAACTGTAGGCCCTTTTGTACCGGAGTTTGAAACCAAGTTTGCCTCTTACTTGAATACCGGCGGGGCGGTCGCAGTTCAAAGCGGTACAGCAGCTATCCATATGGCCCTTAATGAATTGGGAATCAAAGCCGGAGATGAGGTCATCGTACCAGCCGTCACCTTTATCGCGACTGTAAACCCGATCATCTATGTTGGGGCGACCCCTGTTTTTGTGGACATTGATAGAAATAGCTGGAATATTGATCCTGATGGGATCAGAAAAGCGATTACACCAAGGACCAAGGCAATGATTCCAGTTCATTTGTACGGTAATCCTTGTGAAATGGCTGAGATTATGAATATTGCCAGCGAATATGGTTTATACGTAATTGAAGATGCCACAGAAAGTTTAGGTGCGGTTTATGAGGGGAAAGCGACTGGGACTTTTGGGGATATGGGATGTTTTAGTTTTAACGGGAATAAAGTGATCACCACCGGTGGTGGGGGCATGGTAACAACCGCTAGCCCCGAACGAGCCAAACATATAAAATTTTTAGTCAATCAGGCTCGCGATGGTAACCGCGATTATTATTACCATCCGGAAATCGGTTTTAACAATCGAATGACCAATTTGGAAGCTGCTCTTGGGTTGGCTCAATTTCAGAGAGTTAGCGAATTTTTAATAAGGAAGCGGAATTTCTTTCAGGAATACCAGAGGGTTTTTGCGGGTGATGATCGTCTCAGCATGCAACAGGAGTTGCCTGGAGCTGTTTCATCGGTATGGATGTCTTCGGTACGTTTCAATCATCAGAAAGTAAGCTTTACAGTCCCGGAGATCATGGAGAAATTAAGAGAGAAGGGCATTCCTTGCCGCCGGATTTTTCAACCGCTATTCGAGTCACCGCCTTACCGTAAGTATAAAACCGGAGATTATCCTAATAGCTATGACTTATTTGATAATGGCATAAATTTGCCCAGTTCGACTTTAAATTCGGTTGAAGATATTCACTATACGGCTACTACGTTATTACAGATTCTAGGTTCACACTGAATTCGGCAAGTAAAGGCAGAATAGATGGGTAATGAAAGCTTGTCGGAGCGAGGTTCAATTTAATTGCGGAGTTGTTTATGGTGAGGAAAATTGCCGTTATAACAGGGACTAGAGCAGAATATGGTTTATTATATTGGCTTTTAAAGGAGATTCAGCAAGACCCGGACTTAGAACTCCAATTGATTGTTACGGGCTCCCATTTGGCGCCTGAATACGGGCTTACATATCGGGAAATCGAACGGGATGGATTTATGATCCGTGAAAAGATCTCGATGTTGGTATCTAGTGATACTGCAAATGGTACGGTGAAATCAATGGGCTTGGCTTTAATTGGCCTGGCGGATGCTTTGGAACGGCTTGCTCCCGACATTTTGGTTTTACTTGGCGATCGCTATGAGATCCTGACAGCAGCAGAGGCCGCTTTAATTTGCAAAATTCCTGTTGCCCATATTGCAGGAGGAGATATCACCGAAGGGGCTTTTGATGATTCAATCCGGCATGCGATCACTAAAATGGCACATCTCCACTTTGTAACCAATGAAGAAGCCTGGCGGAGGGTCCGTCAAATGGGTGAAAATCCGGATTCTATTTATAATGTTGGCAGCCCCGGACTGGACCATATCAAAAGAAGCTCCTTCATGACCAGGGAACAACTTATTTCAGAGCTTAATTTAAAATTTTTAAAACGTAATTTATTGATTACATTTCATCCGGCGACGCTGGATCATGAAAAAGCGACCGAGCAGTTTCAGATCCTTTTGGATGCTTTGACGGATCTGGGGCCGGATGTGGGTTTGATTTTCACCAAACCCAATTCCGATCCGGGAGGGCGGGCTTTAATATATATGGTTGAGCAATATGTAGCTGAGCATAGTAATGCCACGGCTTTTACCTCTTTAGGACGTTTTTACCTAAGCCTGATGGCACAGGTGGATGCGGTAGTCGGCAATTCCTCTAGCGGCATCTATGAAGCTCCCTCATTAAAAAAACCTACTGTTAATATTGGCGATCGCCAAAAAGGACGCTTGCAAGCTGCGTCGGTTATTAATTCACTGGTAGAAAGGAAAGCGATTGTTCAGGCGATTGAGGAAGCCTTTCATAAAGATTGTTCGGAAGTTGTGAATCCTTATGGTGATGGTGAATCAGCTCGAAGGATTCATAGTGTTTTAAAACAAGTCCCTGATTATCAGGGATTATTGAAAAAACATTTTTATAAGGTGGATTGTAGACGATGATGAGGAACCGAGGAGTTGCGCACTCGCGCATACAGATTATCGCCGAAGCAGGTGTCAATCATAACGGTTCTTTGGAAAAAGCGTTGCAATTGATTGACATTGCGAAAGAATCCGGAGCGGATGCAGTTAAGTTTCAGACTTTTAAGGCCCAGGCTATCAGTAATTATTCTGCGCCTAAAGCGGAATACCAAAAGCAAAACAATCCAATTGAAGAATCTCAGCTGGAAATGCTGAAACGTTTGGAATTGGACGAAACAGCCCATCAAAGCTTAATCACTCATTGCAAGGATCAAAATATTCAATTTTTATCGACTCCATTTGATATAGCAAGTCTGGATATGTTGCATAAGAAGTTTAATATTCCGCAAATTAAAATTCCCTCCGGGGAAATCACCAATCTACCATTTCTGCTGAAAATAGCTAAAACTGGGAAACCGGTGATTTTATCCACCGGAATGAGCACCTTGGGGGAAATCGAATTGGCTCTGGCCGCCTTGGCTTTTGGTTATATTGATTTAAGTGGTAAGCCGTCTATTGAAGCGTTTCAAGAAGCTTTCAATTCCATCGAAGGTCAAGGGGTTTTACAAGAAAAAGTTATCTTGTTGCATTGCACGACGGAGTATCCGGCTCCTTTTGAAGGAGTGAATTTAAAAGCGATGGATACTTTACATGATGCTTTTGGACTACCGGTGGGTTTGTCGGATCATACCCCGGGGATTGCCGTTAGTATTGCGGCAGTGGCTCGCGGCGCTTCAGTCATTGAGAAACATTTTACGATCAGTCGTGATTTGCCGGGCCCCGATCACCGGGCGTCATTGGAACCGGAAGAACTGAAAGCGTTGGTAGCGGCAATTCGCCAAGTGGAAGTAGCCTTGGGCTGTTCTAGGAAATGCCCAACCTCAGGGGAGCTAAAAAACCGGGTTGTTGCCAGAAAAAGTTTGGTGGCGGCCTCGGATATCCATCAAGGAACTGCTTTCAGTGAGGGAAATATTGTTATAAAGAGACCCGGTACAGGTATTTCACCGGCACGGTATTGGGAGCTTTTGGGTAAAAAAGCACCTAGAGATTTTAAACAAGATGAGTTGATTGAGATATGAGCTTACCGATTGTTTTATTAGGCGCTGGTGGTCACGGCCGGGTTTTATTAGATATTTTACTCCAGCAATCGTATGAAGTGTTGGCAATTGCCGACCCTGCATTTAAAAAGATCCAATCTCTCACTAATATTCCACTTATTGATGATCAGGCGGTTGTAAAATATTCGCCCGATGAGGTTTTGTTGGTTAACGGCCTAGGTTCTGTAGGTGATACCGGCAAAAGGCAACATTTGTATGAATACTTTAAAACCAGGGGTTACAAATTTGCCACTGTCATTCACGCTTCGGCGGTTATTTCTCCCCGGACTGAGCTCGGTGAGGGAGTCCAAGTGATGGCTGGTGCGATAGTGCAGACCAGCGTTAACATAGCTTCTAACTCGATTATCAATACGAAAGCAACGGTAGAACATGATTGTACTGTCGGTGCCCATGTTCATATTGCATCCGGAGCTATTCTTTGCGGGGGGATTCAAATTGGCGACGGGGCCCATATTGGAGCGGGCGCAACGATTATTCAAGGTCTTTCCATTGGTAAACGTTCCATCGTCGGGGCCGGGGCTGTAGTGATCAAGGACATGCCTGAAGCTGCAGTTGTAGTCGGAGTACCGGCCAGGATTATCAAGTATAGGGAAGGATAACTTTAGCCATGTGTCAACAAGCAAAACACGCTTTGATTACAGAGGAAAAGACAATTCGTGACGCTATCGAACAGTTAAATGAAAACCGGCTGCAAATCTTACTGGTGGTCAGCAGTGAAAAGGTTTTGCTGGGGACTGTAACCGATGGCGATATTCGCCGCTCCATTTTGAATAATATTACGTTGGATAAGCCGATCGTCCGGATCATGAATAAGAACCCCAAATTCATCTATGAGGGAGAGACCCAAAAAGCTCGCGAGCTGATGGTCAAATATAAATTAAAGAATATTCCGGTGGTTGATGAAGCTAAGAGAGTGGTCGATCTGGTTTTGATTGAGGATATTCTTGAAACGGGGGAGAAGTTTTGCCCCAAAAGCAACCAAGTCTTTATCATGGCTGGCGGTAAGGGTTCCAGGCTCGACCCCTTCACCAAGATTTTGCCTAAACCGTTGATTCCCGTAGGGGATAAGCCCATTATTGAAATTATCATGAATAGCTTTCACAAGTATGGTTTCAATAATTTTATTATTTCGTTAAATTACAAGGCGGAGATTATTAAACTGTACTTTTTAGAAAATGCCAATGGTTATAATGTTAGTTACACACATGAAGATGTTCCGCTGGGAACAGCTGGCGCTTTAAGGCTGGCCAAAGACCGATTAAAGGAGACCTTTATTGTCAGTAATTGTGATGTCATTATTGATGTGGATTTTGATAAACTGTTGGATTTCCATCAACATAACAAAAATTTTGCAACTGTGGTTGGGGTGGTGAAGCACATGCAAATCCCTTACGGGGTGATTGAGTTAAAAGATAACAAGCTGCATCAAATGACTGAAAAGCCTGAATATGATTTTGTAATTAATTCCGGGGTTTATGTGCTAGAGCCGGAAATGATTGATTTAATTCCTGAAAATGAGGTTACCAATATGCCGGATTTGCTTTTAAAAGCTAAAGAGTGGGGCCATAAAATAGGGGTGTTTCCTGTTAGTAATAAGTGGTTTGATATCGGGCAATGGGAGGAATATCAAAATACGTTGGAATATTTTAAGAAAGCAGAGGGAACAACCTATAGTGGCTGACCAGGAAAAGCGAATAGCTCTAATACCGGCCCGGGGCGGCTCGAAGGGCTTACCTCGTAAGAATATTCGATTGCTCGGCGGGAAACCACTGATTGCCTGGACCATCGAAGCGGCGATTCAAAGTGTTTGTTTCACTCATGTGGTGGTGAGTACCGATGATCCGGAAATTACCGAAATCTCAAAGAGTTTTGGAGCGGAAGTGCCGTTTCAAAGACCACCGGAATTAGCTAGTGATACGGCAAAAAGTATCAATGTGATTATTCATGCTGTTGAATTTTTCGAGGAGCAGGGAGTTAATTTTCAAGAGCTTGCATTGTTACAGCCGACCAGCCCGCTCCGGAATGCCGTCGATATAGAGCGGGCTGTAACAGTCTTTAATGAAAAAAAAGCAGCTTCGCGCGGGCGCGCCGTAGTGTCAGTTTGTCAAAGCGAACATTCACCTCTATGGATGAATACCATTGCTGAAGATTTATCGATGGCTGATTTTTTATCAAAAAATATTGCAAATCTAGGAAGACAGTCTTTAAAACAATACTATCGAATAAACGGAGCCATTTATCTGGCAAATATTGAATATCTCAAGGAAAATAACGGCTTCTTTGGACCCAAGACCTATGCCTACATCATGCCCCAGGAAAGATCAGTGGATATAGATACGGAGCTGGATTTGAAATTTGCCGAATTTCTTTTGTTAAAGACATAAATGAATAGGCCTAAAGAACTATTTATTTTTCCATTTATTTTTCCGAAATTTAAATTAGGAAACTTATAGTCGCAACTGGAAGAATGTAGCAATTTACAAGGAGGTAGTTTTTATGAAGGTGGAAGCGGGATCTTCAATCAATACCATCAATGCAAATATTGGGGCAACAAGAAAAGCGGTCGGAAGTTCGGGGGCAAAAGTATCGAGTTACGATGAGGCGCAACCCCAATCTATCCCCAATGATAAAGAAAAAATCGAAAAGGCACTCAAAATTATTAACATGGCTTATGAGGAAGTCAATATCGAATGCAAGTATTCTATCGATGAACGGACTAATACCGAGGTTGTTAAATTTGTCAATTCCGTTACCGGTGAAACTATCAAGCAGTATCCGCCTGAAGAAATTTTAAACATGATTACCAAAATGTATGATATGTACGGGATCTTACTGGATAAGAAAGTATAATTCAATGAAGGTTAGGAAGTGGCAAAATGGCAGAATCGGGCTCTTCGATTACTACAGGTGGAGTTAATGGTTTAGGAATTGTCGGACTCAATTCCGGTATGGATACGGCGGGTACGATCAAAAAAATTACGAAATATGACAGGAAACCACTTGACCGGACCAATCAACAAATTCAGTTATTGCAATGGAAAGAAGAAGCTTTTCGTGCTCAAAATACTGCTCTTTCCGCTTTGCGAGACTCCGTTTTTGATTTAAAAATGGAGACTTCATATGACACCCGTAAGATTGATACGAGTGATTCTGAGGTGGTGAGTGCTACTGCTGATAAAAATGCCACCAATGGCAGCTATGCAGTGAAAGTCGACAAATTGGCCACTTTCTCTTCGAATAGCAGCACAGATGATCCCCAAAGCACAAGCAAGGGAGTTTTTCTCTCTTCACAGGTCATCGGTACGCCTAAAAGCTTGATTACTGTTGATAAGTCCCGTCATTCTTTTGACTTAACCGTCGATGGCACCCGGGTAACGGTTAATCTCTCTAAATTGTCCGGCAAATACAGTGCGGGAGAAAAGGATAGTAGGAGTTTAACCCACTTAGCAGAAACCATCGAACGAGAGATAAAAAAGGTGTTTCACAAAGAGAATATCGATGACATTTCGGTGAAGGTTAAAGTTACTTCCAACAATCAGTTGGAGCTGTATACCGATGATGGAATAAAGCATAACATCACCATGAATAGCGTAGCCAATAATTCAATCCTGACAGATTTGGGATTTAAGGATGGCGCAAGCGTATCGACGGTAGATACTTCGACCTCTCTGTACAATCTGCGTGATCAGTTTGTGAATGCAGAGGGCCATTTTACCAGCAAGAGTTCACCGACAGGTTCCTTTAGCTTTACTATCAATGGCCAAGTATTTAAGTTCACCAATAATGATTCGATTGATAAAATGATAGAAGAAATTAATTCATCCAGTACTGCAGGAGTGAAGGCGTTTTTTGATGTCGAAAGCAATAAGCTGATGTTAACCGCTACTCAGTCCGGTGATTATAATCACGGCCGACCGGGTATTGTGATTGACGATACGGATGGGGTTTTGAAATCGCTTTTTAAGATGGATCAGGCAGGCAGTACGATTGGAGAAAATGCTGAGTTTTCGGTTAACGGGACCCCATTTAAACAAGCAGGCAATTCTTTTACCCTGAACGGAGTGACTTTAAATCTAACCGGGACTGGCTCTTCTACGGTTAATGTGTCTACGGATACCACTGAAATTGTTAAAAAGATTAATGATTTTATCACTTCTTACAATACGACATTGAGCGGAATGAATGAACAGATTAACAAAGCCCGCCCTACCAAAGGCAAAAAGCATTATGACCCGTTAACCGATGAGCAAAAAGAGCAGATGTCTGAGGAACAAATTAAGAAGTGGGAAAAATTGGGACAAGAAGGTCTCTTAAATAACGATCGACTAATGATGTCAATAGTGAACGATCTGCGATCGAAGATATCCCGAGTGGTCTCAACACCAATAACTTTAAATGGAGGCTCTTTAGCGGGATCCGTTAACGCAACCGCAACTTCCAATCAATTCAATTTCACCTTGGGGGACATAACCAAACCGATTAAGCTTGATCCTAAGAGTTACTCAGCGACTGATTTAAAAGGCGCCTTACAGGAAAAATTAGATGAAGCTTTCGGTGTCAACCGGGTCAAGGTATCGGCGAGTGATAATAAAATTTCGTTTACAACCGAAAATGTTCAGATGAAAGTCAATAGTGGCGCCCAAAATGACATATTAAGCCAATTGGGTTTTATGAATAGTGATATTAAGTACTCTTCTTGTAATACTTTAAGCCAAATTGGTATTACGACCGGAGATTACAGTGAAAATGGCAAACTCCATTTAGATACGACCAAATTAACGGCTGCTCTGCAAAAAGACCCGGATGGGGTCATACGACTGCTCACGAATAATCGACAAGTCAGTGCCCCCTCGGATAGTGCCAGCGATAAAGCAAAGGCAACCGAACTAACAGCCGGTAGCCAGGGGATTTTTACTAGTCTTTATAATTCTTTAAATATGAATGTTAAACGACTTACCGAGGAGGCCGGTCTTCCCGGCGGCGGCGATGCCAATTCAAAGATCGGCAAGGATATCATGAAAAAGAATAATTACATTGATACAGTTCAAAAGAGGCTCGATGCAGAGGAAAAACGTTTGTGGAAAGTTTTTAATGGAATGGAGACGTCACTTAATAAAATTGCTAATCAAGCGAGTATGGTTTCCAATATGATTGGATAAAAAACAATCGATTATTGGAAATGAGATGAGAATGGTAATCTACACGGAAGGAGCTTACATGGTGGATTCACTGGAAGGCGATCACATTCAGGGGCTACTAGAGAACAAGGTCCATTTCTTGGAAGAAATGCTTACACTTTCAAAAATGATTGGTGATTTGACTTATGAAAATCATGAGAATGAGTACGATAGCCTTTTGGAAACGCGGGAACGGTGTATTGAGACGTTGAATAGCATTGAGGTCGCACTACAAAGTGAATTACAATTAAGTGACGAAGCCCAAATTAAGAATAATGCAGAAGTCACAACTTTAACCGCCCGAGCAAAAATGCTTGTACAGGAAATTCTAGTTTTGGATGATCAAAATAAGGCCGCGATTTGGAATGAATTGCAAAATCTAAAGATGCGGATTAGCACATTGAATTGTGGACGGAAGGGAATCAGTGGATATCAGGCGGGTCAGCGGATTAACGC
>JAEZKW010000090.1 GCA_023415375.1 Bacillota bacterium | reverse complement strand
ACTCCAGATATTGGGCATGGGGAAATGGAACATCGAAAAGAGTACCAATGCTGTGAAACCTTTAATCTTCAGTCTTCTCGGGATGGAGCACTGAAATTAATATGCTGAGAACCAGGATCCCGAAAATGACTGCAATCGACAAACCGATTGAAATCTCAAAATTAAAAAAGAGTGCCGTGAGTTTGATCCCGGTGAAAACAAGAATTAAGGCGACCCCATATTTGACATACCGGAAAGCATTGTGCAATTTTTCCAAAACAAAGTACAGACTTCTTAAACCTAAAATCGCAAAAATATTTGAGGTATAAACAATAAAGGGGTTGGTGGTAATCGAAAATATCGCCGGGATTGAATCGATCGCAAATAAAATGTCTGAGAATTCGATTATAATCAAGATTGCCAGTAGCGGCGTTGCATATAGAGTACGATTTTTATGGATGAAAAATTTTTCATCCTCCAGGGTTGCCGAAACCGGGATCAATTTTCCCAGCAATCGGAAAACCGGATGATTAGCCTGAAACTCCGGGGTTTTCTCCTTTTCAAAGCACATTTTGAAACCGCTGAAAATTAATAACAAGCCGAATATGTAAAGTACCCAATGAAAACGGTTGATAACTGCAACACCAAGGACAATGAAGATCATCCGTAAAATGATGGCGCCAATAATCCCGTAGTTCAGGACTCTTCTTTGGTAAGCCGTGGGAATTTTAAAACTACTGAATATCAGTAAAAAAAGGAAAAGGTTGTCCAGACTCAAACTTTGTTCAATAATGTACCCGCCCAGGAATTGTAAAGCATATTCCCGTCCCGGCCAGACGTAGTCTTTTAAATGAAAGATTGCAGCAATTTGTTTAGCCGGCCAGAAATAAATCCCTAAATCAAAAAGGAGTGCCAAGCTAGTCCAGAAAGCTACCCATAGTAAAGCCCGTTTAATTGACATTGTATGTTTCATCCTTTTTATATAAATTTGAATATTAAATCATCATAATGATCATAGGTATTGTCACTAGTGATAAGGCGGTGGTTATGAAAACCAGCCGCGAGGCTAGTAAAACATTGCCATGATATTTTTCGGCGAAAATAGCAGTCATAGTGGCTGCCGGCATAGCTACAGAAGTAACACATATTTTTAGTAAATGTTCCGGAATTCCCAGCAAGTGCAATAAAAAGGCTGTTAATAACGGCATGATGAACAATCGGAAAACGGAGCCATAATAAATGGTCCAACCGATGAATAATTCTTTTAACTTAAGCTCAGCCAGCATTGAACCAATGATAATCATGGATAAGGGTGTTGTCATGGAGCCTATTATATCCAGAGTTTTGAGTAATGGTACTGGAAGCGGAATTGAAAATAGAAAAATAATGAAACCGATAAACACAGCGATTATAGCCGGGGTGGTAAGTACTTCCCGGACTTTAAGTCCCTCTTTACCAGTAAAAATCCACACTCCGAGTGACCAAACAAAAATATTAAAAACCACCACATAAATGGAACCATAGAAAACGCCCATCGGACCATATAAACTGCCTAAGACAGGTAATCCCATAAACCCGGTGTTTGAAAAAATTATGACGAATTGTAGTATTTTCTGATCAGACTCAGGACATTTCAATGAAAATACAAAACCGATTAAGGCTGATACCAGGTGAGCCAACAAGGCAGCTTCAAAAAGCATGATGGCATTATGTAAAATTGCCATAGAAAACTTAAGATGAAAAGAGGAAACAATCATGAACGGAACAGTAATACTAAGCAGTATCTCTGTGATACCGGCATTCAGTTCAGGATTTAATAGATTTTTTTTGCGGGCGATGAAACCCACAAGCATTAATAAAAACAATATCAGAACTTGATCGGTAAGCACATTTTTCATTTTTCCCGTTTCCTATCTTCATTCGCTTCCCTAACAACAATTTTTCAATGCTTTGGGAGTATTCTCTATTTTTTGTTGCAGGTAATAGGAAAAATAACCCCTATATTTATCTTGGAGCTCTTTGCGTTTCCAATCGTTACAGGTAACAATTTTCCGGCAGGTTTCAGCTCCGCAGTGGCATTCCATTTTGTCAAAAAAATCATCCGAAATCGTCATACAGTAGTCAAAAGTTATTTCTTCATTAGCAGTGATATCCCGCATAGCAACTAAATAAATTTGACCTTTAATTCCGGAATTGGGCTCACAAGAATGATTAATATAATCTCCATCACCAAATTCCTCAATTGTCCGGGAACCGATAAATTGTTTATCGTCAACCTGCAATACCATATGTTTTGCAGTCTCTGGCAATTTTTTCACAACTTCCGTATCCATCAAAAATCCGCCAAAAATAGCTATTAATTCGCCTTTTTGTATATTTTGGCGAGCGAATGTACCGCAATTGGAAATATTGCTTTTGCGAGTCTCCGCTTTGGGGCTCAGATAATTAAAGCTCATTTTACTAGGACCTCCGAATTTCAAGGCATGGACTGGAAAACGATCCCAAAAATGACCAAAGAGATTACTAAGAATTAGTATAGCACATTTTTTTTGCATAAGAACTAGAAATTGATTGATGCTAAGAAAATCCAATCAGAACGGACTTCGAAAAATTCGGAGGCATTATGGTAAAAAGTCGAAAGTGGTGGTCGTTTTTACTGAGTGTTTCGATAACGGCCCTCGTCGCTTTGGTATTTGGAATAACTTTTCATATTAGTAATAAGTCTAGCCAAGAAACCCAAAAGCTTTTGCAATCTTCTCCCGATTTTATGAGCCGTGAATATCGAGATGGTAAAAACCGGGTTTTGCGTTATCGGTTATTAACTCCTTTAAACGGGCGTTGGTACGACAAAACCGGTCGTAGGCGCGACAAAACGGGTCGGAAGTTTCCACTTGTAATTTTCCTGGGTGGGACTTCGGAGCGGGGAAGTAATAATATTACTCAACTGAGATATGCAGGTCCGTTCTTTGAACGACCGGACAACCGTAAACTTTATCCATGTTTTGTAGTGATTCCGCAATGTCCTGCTACCCAGAATTGGGTTTCACAGGAGAGCGGTTTCAACGCGCCAGGGTGCGCGATGGTCGCTTGGGCAGGAAAACCAACCATTCCATTAAGCATGACAATGAATTTAATCAATAGGCTAAAACAGAATCTCTCCATTGATTCCAAACGGATTTACCTTATGGGATGATCGGTTTTAAAAAAAAGCCGCGAAGGAAAAAATTCTTTACTTCAATTTCAAACCGGTTTATAATAAATTGATAAGGAATCTCTAATTTTGGCTTTTTTGTAAAAAGTCAGTTTAACAAGTGTTGCTTTCGAAATCTTTGTTAATGCTGTTGGTTAAAATAATAATTTAATTTTACGGGTCATTAACCAAATCGTCCAACGAAGGACGATTTTATTTTAATCAAATTTCCGGAAAAATTAGGAGGTATTGTCATGAAGTTTACTATGAACCACAACAATTTTAATGTACTCGATCTTCAAAAAAGCCTGGCTTTTTATAAGGAAGCTCTCGGGCTAGAAGAAAACCGGAGAAAAGAAGCTTCAGACGGCAGTTTCATTTTGGTATTCTTAGGTGACGGTCAAACCGGGCATCAACTCGAATTAACCTGGTTACGGGATCGTAAAGAACCTTATAATTTAGGCGATAACGAAATTCATTTGGCTTTTAAGGCTGAAGACTTCCAAGCAGCTTATCAAC
>JAEZKW010000059.1 GCA_023415375.1 Bacillota bacterium | reverse complement strand
ATTATAGGTGATATCTCCAGTTACTCCGGAGAATCCTTTGGTAGCAGCAATCGCATTACGGATAGCTTTGGGATCCGCTTTCCCGGCCTTGGCAATCGCTTTAAACAGAATATATGCTGAATCATAGGTTAAAGCTGCAGCCGCATCGGGTTTTACACCGTATTTCTTTTGATACTGGCTGATAAAATGTTGGGCAGCTGGACGTTCAATATCGGGAGAATAATGGTTGGTGAAATATGTACCTTCCATATCCTTGCCGCCTAATTTCAACAGTTGGGGATCATCCCAACCGTCGCTGCCGATGACCGTGCAAGTGAGCCCAAGTTTCCGGGCTTGTTGAATTTGAAGCGGAACTTCATTGAAATAATTCGGTAAGAAAAGAATTTCCGGACTCGCGCCTTTAATTTTACTGAGTTGAGCGGAAAAATCCTTATCGTTGGTATTATAAGTCTCAAACCCTACGACTTTTCCACCAGCTTTGGTGTATTCAGTGCGAAAAACTTCGGCAATCCCTTTATTATAGTCACTGGCAACGTCGTATAGCACAGCGGCAGTTTTTTTCTTGAGTTTTTTCAGAGCATATTGGGCTACGACCCGACCTTGGAAAGGATCAATAAAGCAGGCCCGGAAAATATAAGAACGTCCTTTGGTTACGTTTGGGTTAGTTGACCAAGGGGTAATCTGAGGAATTTGCGCGCTCTCAGCGATTGGAGCACCGGCATTTGAACATTTACTGGCTTGTGAACCGATAATCGCAAGAACTCTATCTTGGCTGATTAACTTCTGAAAAACCGTAGCGGTAGATTCCGGTTTATCTTCATCATCTTCAATAATGAATTTCACTTTCCGTTTCGAAGAACCAACCTTGATTCCTCCGGTGGCATTGATTTCTGATTCTGCCATTAATGCGGCGTTCTGAGTAGATTGTCCGAGTGCCGCAATATCACCGGTTAAAGGCGCTGATACACCGATTTTCAATTCATTACTGGCATAACTTACAATCCCCAAACAAATTACAAAAACTGCAGAGAGTAAAATAAGAACCCACTTTTTCATATTGCAATTCCTCCTTTTTAATAATTTCTATTAACAATTTACGGGTAAATTAAATTACAAGTCTATTCGAGAAGCCTTTATAATTACCTCCTTTCATTTCAAAATTTGGAAGATTTATGAACGATTTATCTCTGTACGGGGGAAGCTCAAGTCAACTAAATGTGATATTTATGTTATAAATAGTAACAAAACCCAACCTAATAATCAAGAGATTTTAACACTCTTTACACAACATTTTAGATGGAAAAATAGATATTGGATATTTATTATCGGTAATTCGTAATTAGTCATGGCTTATTGGTTGTCAATTATTTGTTATTAGATATTGACTTGAAAAATAAGTTATTGGTTATTGATTATTAAATTTACTTGGTAATGGGCTGAGAACCGTCGGATAAAATGTGCGGAATTGGATAGGAAGGTAAACAATAAGAAACCAAACAAAAGGTTTGATCAGGAAGCGATGATTTTTATCGTGTGATGAATAAAAAAAGGCAAGTAAAACCCACCATCATTGATTTATAACAATAAAAAAACCCCGGTTATTTAACCGGGGTTTTGGGTTTTTTTTGAATTGATATTAACCCTTTGTAACATTAGCCGCTTGCGGCCCACGTTCGCCTTCAACGATATCGAATTCAACCATTTGACCTTCTTCTAAGGTTTTGAAACCATCCATTTGGATAGCTGAGAAATGAACAAAAACGTCTTTGCCGCCGTCTCTCTCAATAAAGCCAAAACCCTTCTCTGCGTTAAACCATTTTACTTTACCTTGCATAAACCATTCCTCCTAAAAAAATCTCTGTGGACAACCCAAAACTTCGAGCCAAAACCACATTACCTACTATAGCACAGTAAAATATCAATGTCAAACAAAAGAAGTTGTGGAATCAAGTACCAAAGCAACCATCACAAACTTTACTCCCTAAGCTTTACGATAGCTATACGACTTAAAAAATGGCATTTTTATCATTAATGAATACATTTTTTCATCAAGTATTATTTAAAAATAAAAATTCAATAAAGCGACTTAGCCTGCAGTACTTGCTTTTAGAGTCTGTTCTTTATTTTTTTTCATTGCTTGAGCCCAGGCATCACGTAATTCGGTTGAATACCCTAAAATTTCGGATACAATTTTACCGTTTTTCTGTAAATTAGCCTCAACAAGTCTCCGATACATGTAATCGTATAAAGGTCCCAGGGTCTTTGAAATTTCATATTCCGGCTTAAGGGTAGCCCTAAATTCCAAAACAATATTTTGAGCTTTGATCAAATTGTCATGGGATTTTTGAATATTCTTTTCTTCAATTCCCTTTTGAGCCTGAAGTAGAAACTTCACTAAACCGTTGTAAAGCATAAGCGTGAGTTCCTCCGGCTTTGATGACAAAATAGAGTTGGTTTGATAAATTGCTTGGCCATTTGCTAATGCCATCGTAAAAAACCTCCTTCGTTTTTCTTGGTGATCATAATCAACAGGACTGTTAATTATTTGCGATTATCCGTATAAATACCGGCCGCGTTAATCCGCTGACCCGCCTGATATCCACTGATTCCCTTCCGTCCACAATTCAATGTGCTAATCCGCATCTTTAGATTTTGCAATTCATTCCAAATCGCGGCCTTATTTTGATCATCCAAAACTA
>JAEZKW010000083.1 GCA_023415375.1 Bacillota bacterium | reverse complement strand
AGGCTAAGGCCCAAAAAAATTAAGGAGGAGAGCATTTGAAAAATCGTGTAAAAGTATTACTGGGTGTTTTTTTACTGACCATTTTTCTTGGATGTGTTTTAACGGTCCAAGGAGCTACCGGTATTCCTAAGGATTATAGTTGTACTCTGACAATCTGGGGTTGGGACGAAAACTACTACAAGCACATTATTACAGCCTTCAACAAAATTTACCCCAACATCAAATTTGATATTACCCCAGTAGCCAACGGGGACTATCTTCAAAAACTACAAACCAGCCTGGCCGCTGGAACCACATTACCGGATTTGCCATTAGCGATTATCGATTCACGGGGAAGAGCCTTTGAACTCGATATCTGGGAAGCATTAAATAAGGCCCCTTATAATATGAACCCGAGTGATGTTTTCCCGTATTTACTCCCAATCATGAAGAACTCCAAAGGGAATATTTGTGGAATTGAACAAGGAATTAACCCTGCCGCTTTCGCTTATAAACGGGATCTAGCCAAAAAATATTTTGGAACCGATGATCCTGTAAAATTAGCGAAGATGATACCCACTTGGGATGCTTTTGTTACTAAAGGTAAAGAAGTTGTCGCAAAAAGCGGCGGTAAAGTATTTATGATGCAAGGTATTGGCGATATTTATCAGATCGTCCGTGATCAAAACCCGACTCCCTGGGTAACGGGCCGCAATACTGTTGAGGCCACCAAGATTTTCAAACCCCTTATCGCCCGGGTCATTCAATTCCGGGATGCCAAGATTCTGGATAAATTAGCAGCCTGGACTCCTGCATGGTATGCGTCTTACGGTCAAGATAAACATATTTTCGCAGGTTGCGCCATTTGGACTCCTCAATATGTAATAGGGCCCAATGATCCCAACGGCAAAGGCAACTGGGGTCTGATGAGAGCTCCCGGCGGTAACTTTAGCTGGGGCGGAACGACATGGGGTATTTCCAAACAATGTAAAAACAAAATGGCAGCCTGGGAGTTTGTAAAATTTGCCACTTTAAGTAACGAAGGCGCTAAAGCTGCTCATGAAGTCGGCTACTTGACTTCCTACAAGGCCACTTATAAAGATCCTGAATTTGCTTCAATTAAAAACGAATTGTTCGGTAGCCAGGATATCGGCAACTATTGGATTAAGGATGTAGCCCCCAATATTAAAATCCGTCCGATGTCTAAATATGATAACGTTATTAAGGATTCTATCGATTTAATCGTCTCAACCTTAAATAATGATACCAAAATGACAGCTAATGAAGCGTTGAAAAAACTTATCACTGAAATTAAAAACCGGGCTCCGGAATTGAATGTGAAGTAAAATCAGATGGTCGTCGGATGGCAACTGTAAGCGCCTGTGCATGAGCGCGACCTTATAGTTGCCATTCTTTTACCCTTTTTTAAAGTCAACCGACATGTATGAATCCCTACCATCGTTACAAAAAAGTCAATTTATAAGAAAGTTGGTAACGTCCATGAACTCGATACAGACAACCCAACACATGGATTTAAAGACCCGATTGAAAAGACATTGTTGGCCGTATCTATTTGTTTTGCCGTTTTTTCTCATCTATTTTGCATTCAATCTCTATCCGGTAATTTTCTCATTTGTAATCAGCCTAACCAATTGGGATAGTTTGTACCTGGCTGAACGTAAATTTATCGGATTGGCTAATTACATCAATCTATTCACCAATAACCCCTTCTTTTGGAAATCCTTATGGAATACTACTTTATTTATGATCGGTTACATTCCGTTAATCATCATCTTGGGCTTATTACTAGCGGTAACTTTATTTAATCTCCCCAAATTCAAACGATTGTTTCAGACATTAAATCTAATGCCTTACATTACGACTCCGGTGGCTATCGGTATAATTTTCTCATTTATATTCGATTGGTCTAACGGATTGCTAAACCGCTTGTTGATTGCAGTTCATGCCCTTCCCGATGGTATCAATTGGCTTGGAATCGGGAACTTAGGCCGGATTGTGGTCATTTTGATGATCTTTTGGCGTAATCTCGGCTATTATCTGATGATATACCTGGCGGGCTTAACAGGCATACCGGCCGAACTAAATGAAGCGGCCATTGTGGATGGCGCCTCAAAACGTCAGATCTTCTTTCATATTACTCTTCCTTTCCTAAAGCCAATTACTTTGTTTTTAGTTGTAACCAGTATTATTGGAGGATTCCAATTATTCGACGAACCTTATTTATTATTCAGCGGCGGTATGGCAAGTAATGGCCTTCAAATTGTCGGCGGTCCTGACCGGGCCTGTCTGACGACAGTATGGTATTTCTTTGATACCGCATTTCGGAGCACCACCAAGCTTGGACTCGGTTCAGCCATATCTTATGGTTTATTTATGATAATCCTGGTCTTCTCCGTTTTAAGCCTAAAGATTTTTACCCGGAAGGAGGACCAATAAATGAAAAAAGTTATTTATCTAATACCTTTACTTATCTTTACTTTACTTTCGATACTTCCTTTTTATGTAATTATCATGATGGCAACTCATTCTACCGCCGAAATCTTCTCGGGACTGGTTCTAATGCCGGGAAATCATTTTTTAGAAAATATGAAGACCATCTTTATCAATAAATTTCATTATTGTTATCTCAATAGCGCGATTGTATCAGTGGTATCAACAGTGATCAGTGTTTTCATAAGCGCATTAACCGGATTTGCCCTGTCAAAGTACAATTTCAAACTAAAAAAATTCTGCTTCTTCTTTATCCTGGCGACGATGATGATTCCAGGGCAGATTGGAATGATTGGTTATGTAATTGAGATGAAAACCTTGGCGCTTTCCAATACTTTGATACCCTTAATTTTAGTCTGGTGCTCCAATGCATTTGGCGTATTTTTCATGACCCAATTTATTGGGGAAACAGTTCCGGATGAAGTCATTGAAAGCGCTCGGCTAGATGGTTGCGGCGAGTTTGGAATTTTCACCAAGATCGTTTTGCCGTTCATTAAGCCGGCGATGGCGACACTGTCAACGTTGATTTTCTTATGGTCTTGGAACAATTTCTTGCTGCCGTTGATCACGATTTACAACAAAGAGTTATATACCATCCCCCTTGGGATTCAGTCATTACAAAATGCTTATGTGGTTGACTTTGGAGCCAGGGGAGCCGGATTAGCCTTTGCAGTTCTTCCAATACTGATTATATTCTGCTTAGGATCGAAAAACTTTATCAAA
Source organism: Bacillota bacterium (assembly GCA_023415375.1). Classification (GTDB taxonomy): domain Bacteria; phylum Bacillota; class UBA4882; order UBA8346; family UBA8346; genus UBA8346. The sequence continues at coordinate 3,452 of JAEZKW010000083.1, read as the reverse complement.
GGGTTAGCAGCGGGCGCCGTAAAAGGCTAAGAAATTGTTTATAAACTAGATTCGATGAGGTGTGATGAATGGGAAAATTTATATTGAATGTTATTCATCGGCCGGAAATGGTACCGGAATACTTGGAAAAAGAAGCCGGTCAAGGCCAAAAAGAAGATATCACTCGGAAAAGTGTAATCAAGGCTTCACTCGATATCTTTAAGACTCAACAGCGCCTGGCTCATGAAAACGGCCTGAAAACCACGATTCAAATGACATATGCCAGCCTCTTTAATGAGGAAGCCATCGCCATAGCAAAAGAAGACCATCAAAAATATGGTGATGAGATCGGAACGACTCTGCTCGGACTACCCTGCAAAGAATTCCGTGAAAAATACCAAACCAAAGATTTTTGTATCTGGCATTTTTCAATCGATGATAAAAAAGCAATCGTAAACGATGTATTTGAAAAGTTTCATCAGGTTTTCGGTTCTTATCCGTCTTCTACCGGTTCGTATTATATGGATGCTGAACTGGTGAATTACATCAAAGAAAAGTATCCGATGGTAAAATGCGCGGTAGCCACCTGCTGGGAGGAAGGCCCCAAGGCTTACTGGAATGCCAACAACTCATGGTATACACTGAATGATGGTGGTCCATGGAGTGCTTGGATCCCATCGAAATATAACATTCATTGCCCCGCTTCCGGTGAAGCCGACGACAGTGGTATTGTGGCGATTCCTCACCTATCCCGTGATTTACTTGCTGTTTTTGACGGGCCAGGATCCTTTTATGGTACTCACCCCCAGAATGTTTTACGGGGTATGGTGTACAAGGATGGTGAGTATCCTTACTTATTTAACCTGATTGACCAATACCGGGCTTTGGATAAATATAACAATGGTTTTACATACAATATGGTATTTGTCGGCCCGGGCTGGATGAGCAAACAAGGCCGCTGGGAAGCCCCTTATTCATTGCTTGAAAAGAGTTATAGCGATTGTATGGCCTATTACGGAGAATTAAAGAAAAATGGCCAAGTCGAAGATTTAACCATGTCGGAGTTCGCCGACTGGTACCGGGAAAACAAGACTTATTCCGAGCCGACCTGCGCATTATGGAAAGATATTTTATATGGCTCTGAGAAACAAATATTCTGGTATCTGGATCCCCATATGCGGACCTGTGTTGATATGAATCAAGGCGGCGCCTTAATTGACTTACGCCCTTATATTGCAAAATTGGTCCGGCCGGTCGGAATCGGAACCCAGCACATTTGGGACTGTTCTTACCCCTTCCTCATTCAAGCGTTTTACCGGGCAGGTTACTTTACCCATTACGCCGGAGAAGGTTCTATTAAAAGCTGTAAAGTAAGTTATGAAGGGGAAGAAGTCGATCTTTGCCTATGCCGGACCAAGGCCAAATATTCTCAAAACGGCAAAGAACGGATACTAACTCTTGACCCGGTGACGATCGAGTTCCGTGAGTTAACGATCAAATTAGTTTCAACCTTTGCTTTTGCTGAAGATTCAGGCAGTATCAAAGTATCCCGTAAAATTATTGAAATGAGCAAACCAGGCGCACAAGTTCATCTTAATGAATATATAACCGCCTGTTATGGAACAACTGAGTATCCCGAAGATCTCAGCGGGGTTACTTTGAAATGTGTCGGCAGTGAAGGCGTCAGAGAGATAGTTTATAAGTATAAATGCCGGGAAGGCAACATGCAGGATGTCCAAAAAGTAGAGGCGATTGTACCACAGGTTGATACTAGATTATCCGTGTTTCCGATTGGTGATCAAGTCGATGGCTATTTTAGGGAAGGTTATGCTTTCTCACCTATGTATACCTTAGGCTTGACTAAAAATCTAAAAGTTGGTGAGGAGATGAGTACATGTCTCAAGGTCGAAAAGGCAGATTGAATTTCCGTTGTCCGGCCTGTTACATCAGGGAAATTGATGTCGATATGTTTTATGATCAGGACAAAAAGGAGTATTATTGCTTACGTTGTCCTTTTACCGGGACTGAGGAAGAAGTTCTGAAATTAAATGAAATGGCCAAATTTCGCTATAAGAATATATTAAAAAGGATTACTAATTTTGACTGAATTAAATAAAGAGGCTTGACCAAGAATTTTCAACCCTGCTTTTTATCAAAGGCGCTGATCTCTACCATCTTATTTTGTTGGAAGATTTCGGCGCCGGTTTTTCGATGACCAAATCCGAAAATATTATTACGAATTATCGAAGCACAAATTTATACAAACGGGATCCCATTATGAAAGGGTCCCAATATGTCCTCATTACTCGGAGCATGAATACCTTCATTCAATTTTATTCTTTTTTAAATACATTCATCGATTCAAGAACACGGCCTTCAAAATCGAATAACGTCATATTCGCCCATTCATTGCCTTCCCCATATTTCCAACCTGCGCCTTCCACAGTAATAAAGCCGGGTTCCCAATAAAACAAACCGGCCCCTTTTTTCTGGGGGACATCTTTTATCGTTCGGATGATATCATGGAGGAATTTGGTTTGCCCTTCTACTGAAAGAGGATATCCTTCTAAAGCCGTTTGAACTTTATTAGGAAGGCCGCTATTGGATTTGGAGGTCCATGGGTAAGCCGTTTCGACCACGATTATATCTTGATCGTAGCAAAGTGCAAGTTGATTGAGGTTCTCCCTTAAATCTTCAATGGTACCATGCCATTCTGAATAATAAGACTGACCGATAATGTCAAAATCAACATCACGTGAAATTAGCTTATCAAAAAAATAGCGACTGTAATTTAAGTCACCTCCCTTATCAATGTGGATCATCCGCTTAACCTGTCCTTCCGGTTTCAAACTGTCTTTGAGTCCGCCAAGGCCGCTTTTTAATAGGTCTACAAATTTAGACCATTGTTCATTGGTGGCCTCTATTCCCGCTAATTTACCGTCATCCCATAAAAAACCGTTTGAAATTTCATTCCCAATCTGTACCATTTCCGGGAGAGTATCTTGCTTTTGAAGATCGAGCATAACATCTTTGGTATAATCATAAACTGCCTGCTGTAAAGCCTTGAAGTTCAAATGAGCCCATAATTGGGGCTTGCTTTGAACTTGGGGATCGGCCCAGAAATCGCTATAATGAAAGTCAATTAACAATGCCATCCCCGCCGCTTTTACCCGCTTCGCCATTTGAAGCACATGTTCTTTATTGTTATATCCGGCTGGGTCACTCGTAGGAAGTCCGGGGTTATTCCATACTTTAAGTCGGATAAAGTTAAAGCCGTGATTTTTTAGAATCTCCAGACAATCCATTTCCCGGTTGCCTTCATAAAACTTACCGCCAAAGTCTTCAATTTGTTGTAAAGTTGATACATCGGCTCCTTTGATAAAAGGCCCTTTGTTTTCAGCTTGGTTCATAAAATCCCTTCCTATCCAATATTTTTTTGTTTTTATTATATTATCACCTATAAGGCTGAAAAA
>JAEZKW010000025.1 GCA_023415375.1 Bacillota bacterium | reverse complement strand
ATTTACCGGCATCTGATATGTTTTGTTCCCAAACTTAGTGAATACCCGGTGCCGGTAATTGTTAAACTTTCCGAATCGATTAATATAAAGCCAAACTTCCTCATTTGAGGTATGAAAAATATGAGATCCATAGTGGTGGCATTCAATACTAGTCTCAGGATCTTTGGAAGTGAAGCTGTTTCCTCCTACGTGATTGCGTTTTTCGATTACTACGACCCGTTCGCCCAGGTCCGGGCAATTCTTTCTGCAATGGTGGCTCCAAAAAATCCTGAACCTACCATCAGATATTTAAGATGACTTAGATCCACTCCCTAAAATCCTCTTTCTTTGAAATTATAAATCGTATTGGATGAAATGACATTATCATATTAATAAGCCCGAATGCAAGTCGAAAAATATTTACACTATCTGGAATCCCGGACATCCTTTAATAATTATGAAGGAATTCATTAAAAATCCCAGAATATTAGATTTGCAACAATGGTTTTCGCGCACGCGCGAATTATTTGGAGGGAAAACTTATTGCCGTTATTTGAAGGTATATTGATTCTTATTGGAGCCTTAGGTCTATTTTTATATGCAATTAGTCGATTTGGAGATGGAGTCCAAAAAATGGCCGGGGAGAAAATCCGGGAAGTTCTCGAAAAGCAAGGCCGAAGTCCTGCGTCAAATATATTTACCGGGGTGGGAATGGCAGCTGCTCTTCAGAGCAATTTTTTAACTTTTGGACTGATTTCCGGCTTAGTGAATGCAGGGTTGCTGGGATTATTACCGGCATTATGGATTATGCTCGGTGTTAATTTAGGGATGACCATTACCGCTCAATTAATGGCAATTAATTTGGGTGTAGTCATTTATGCAATGTTATTTTTCGGTTATTGGCTCTACTCTTATGGTCCAAGGAGAAACTGGCATTATCTGGGGCAGGCAATTTTTAGTCTGGCCTTGATGTATCTGGGCTTTGAGATTTTTCATCAAGCTTTTGCGTATTTACTAACAATTCAGAGTTCGTTTCTATTCATTGCTCAGATATTTTTAAAGCCTTGGCTTGGATTTCTGTTGGGCCTGAGTTTGGCTGCTTTGTTAAGAAGCAGCAATACTGTAGTGGTATTGATTCAAGGATTTATCGGAATTGAAATCGCATTATTTCAACCGTCCTTTTTAAGCGGCGCAGTGGCAATTGTGATTGGTGCCAATGTGGGGGCCTCGATTATCAATATGATTACCGGTATGGATCGTCTGTCGACAGCCCGTAAAGCCAATTGGCTTCACTTCGCCTTTAACCTTTCAACCGCACTCATATGGTTGCTGTTATTGCCTGTTGCATTTCAATTTCTATGCTGGATCAATCAAAATATTTGTTGCGCTTTTCAATGGATACAAACTGCAGTGTTTCAATGGCATACGATGCCCAATTTTATCAACAGCCGTTGGTTTAATGTCTGGCAGCTGGCAATGGCCCATACTTTATTTAATATGTCGGTTATTCTGATATGGTTTCCTTTTACTCTTTTGGCATCAAAATTCAAGTTCTTAAATCTAACGACCGAAAAGTCGAAAATTGGTTCGGGCGGTAGTACTTATTTGGATCGGCGAGCTTTACAAAGTCCGGCTTTAGCGTTGATTCTAGCCTCTCATGAAGTGAATCAAATGGCCGCGATCACCCAAGAAATGTTGAAATCGACTAGATTGGCCTTTTTGAAAGGACAAGTCCATCTCCTTGATAGTATTTACCGGAATGAAGCGATTGTGGATGATTTGCAAGAGCAGATTACTTTTTATCTTTCCGCTCTTTTATCCCAAAATTCTCTTACTGAGGCTCAATCTCACCGTTTGGCCGGTTTATTGCATATTGTCAGCGATATTGAAAGAGTGGGGGATCATGCCAACAGTATTGCAACAATAGCTGAGAAAAAAAATCAGGAACAATTGCCTTTTTCGGAAATTGCCATTAATGAAATTGAACTTTTTTACGGAAAGGCCATGGACTTATATAATAAGGCTTGTCAAGCATTACGGGAGAATAATTTGGAAGTCGCCAAACAGATTGAAAACCGGGAGAGTAATATCGACAAATTGGAGGAAGAATTACGCCAGAACCATATTCACCGTTTAAATCAAGGTAAATGTTGGCCCGGCTCCGGGGTCGCTTATGTCGAAATGCTAAGCAATTTACAACGTATATCGGCGCATTCTGCCAATATTGCGTCTATTGTAATCGAAGAAGGTGAGGAATAATGGCTGGTACGAAAAGAGAAGAGGAACAGTCCACAGAACAGGAGAATGAGGACCGTTTTGCCGAGCAACGTACCGAAATTATTGGAGTTCTTTTACTTGGGCTTGCTTTATTATCTTTGACAGCTATTTATTTTAACGGAGCAGGGTTTATCGGCGAAATTTTAAAAAGGGGTTTATTTTATGTTTTCGGGCATAGTGGCGCCGTCATTCCTGTTATTTTTGTAGCGATAGTTGGATGGATGTTGCTTATTTGGCGCAGGGGCGTCCACTTTGGCAAACATTTTATCGCCCTAATATTGCTTTTTTTATGGGCTCTGCTGATATTGCATTTTTTCAGTGGGGTGGTAATTTCCTCGGCCAATTGGGAAGACGCTATCCAAGGCGGCGGGATTGTCGGTCATTTTCTGGCCTTAAGTTTATTGCAGCTTTTTGGGAAATTCGGCACTGGGATATTTATGTTCGTTTGGCTGGCGATTGTAGCAATATTGGCCTTGGATCGACCGTTGATTGTGTTTTTGATAAGTTTAGGGAAACCTCGGGTGCGGCCGGTGTCAATGGAGTCGGACAGCAGGGTGAAGGAAGAATCACTAGACCAAAAGCAGCCGCCAGCCGGCGCGATGGTTAATTCTTTTGAGAGTGAAGGAAACCCACCAGTACGAAACAGTGTTTATCAAAATAAAAGTGGGGCTGAAGTCATCCCTTTTCCGCCCAAGCAATCCCGTTCCAACGTGGTGATGGCCACCCTGCAGAATATATTGAAAGAAAAGGAAAAAGCCAAGAACGAAAAAAAAGAGCCCCAGAAAGCCGAGACTCCGAAAGAGTTGCCTGTACAGCCACCAATCAGGCCTTCCCGGAAAACCGGTGAGTACCAGCTTCCGGATATTAATTTGGTAGGCCCTTCTGGTGCGGCCCGTCAAAAAAAAGTTGTCAAACCAGTCGATCAATCACGCATGCTCGAGGAGACATTGGCGAATTTCGGAATTCAGGTTAAGGTGCTTGAAGCTCATCATGGTCCGGTCGTTACCCGTTATGATCTCCAACCGGCCCCGGGTGTTAAAGTGAGCCGGATTGTGAATTTGGCTGATGATTTGGCCTTGGCCTTAGCTGCTAAGGGCCTACGCCTCGAAGCCCCGATACCTGGAAAAGCGGCTATTGGTGTGGAAGTGCCAAACCAAGAAGCGCAAATTGTTACTTTCAGGGATATATTAGATTCTAAATCTTTTTGGAATAGCAGCCGACTTAGTGTGGGCCTGGGGATGGATATTGCCGGGGAAACTGTATTAGCTGACTTGAGCAAAATGCCCCATTTATTGGTGGCTGGGGCCACAGGATCCGGTAAAAGCGTTTGTATTAATACGTTAATCATGAGTATTTTATATAAAGCCTATCCAAATGAAGTTAAATTCATCATGATAGACCCCAAGATGGTTGAATTATCAATGTACAATGGAATTCCTCACTTAATGGCTCCAGTGGTAACCGAGGCCAAAAAGGCGGCAGGTACTTTAAAAGTCGTAGTAAATGAGATGGAACGCCGTTATAAATTGTTTGCTGAAGCTAGGGTTAGGGATTTGGATAAATATAACGCTGGGATTACGGAAGGAGAGGCTCTGCCTTATATCGTGGTGATCATTGACGAATTGGCTGATTTGATGATGTTGGCGCCCGTGGAAGTTGAAGATTGTATTTGTCGCCTGGCCCAAATGGCTAGGGCAACAGGGATCCATTTGGTCGTTGCTACCCAGCGACCTTCGGTTGATGTCATTACCGGTTTGATCAAAGCTAATATTTCTTCGAGGATCGCTTTTGCAGTTTCATCGCAAATCGATTCCAGAACGATTTTGGACAGTGCGGGAGCCGAACGTTTACTAGGACGGGGAGATATGCTATTTTCTCCGATCGGTTCCATGAAACCCCGACGGGTGCAGGGTGCTTTAGTTACTGAAAAAGAAATTGAAGCCGTTATTGAACATTGGAAGAGTCAAGGCGGCCCCAAATATCAGGAACATTTCATGAATATCCCCGATAAAAAAGAGACTACTATCGAAGCGGAAGATGAGTTGCTTTGGGATGCGGTTCGGATTGTTATTGATTACGGATCAGCATCTGCATCGGTACTTCAAAGACGTTTGAAAATTGGATATACCAGAGCCGCCAGACTCGTTGATTTAATGGAAGCCAAAAGAATGATTGGCCCTTATGAAGGAAGTAAACCCCGGGAGGTTTACATCACGGCCCGGCAACTGGAGGAAATGAAAAAACACGAACAAGAACAGTAATTTTCATTTTTAGGAAGGAACTCCTGTTTATTACTAGAATATATAAAGGGTTGACAAAAAATAGTAATCAATTAGAATTTTGATTTTTTCTGTTCTTAAATCTAAGTAAAGTCACGCAGCTTTTAATTTTTGAATGGAATAATCAGCTATAAATGACAAAAAAATTCGTTGCAAATCGTAAATAACAAACAAAAAGATTTTACGGTACAATACTGAAAATCGGGGGTGACCTTTTTGAAGGATATCGGCGACTACCTTCATCGGGTTCGGGAAGAAAAGAATATTTCTTTAAAAGAAATTCAGGAAGCTACTAAAATCAGTATGCGGTACTTGGAAGCAATTGACCGCGGCGATTTGGATGGTATTCCCGGCGAAGTTTACCGCAAAGGGTTTTTAGTTAATTTTGCAAACGCAATTGGTTTAGATGGACAAGAGGTTTTACAAAAATATTACCAGATGAAGAATGCTGCCGAGATAGAGGAACAACAACAACAACAACAACAACAGCCTCAACCACAGCATCAACACCGCCATCAGGCTCAGGCCCAGGCTCCAGCAGTTGTTCGGGAAAAAACGATGGCACCCCCGGAACCTCAGGATGAAGAACAATTAAAAGGGCTTTACTTGGGAATTGTAGTCGCATTAATTGGAATATTAATTGTAGCCAGTTTCTTCCTATTTCCATACTATCAAAACAATCGGGACGATAATGCCGATGTTACGAAAGAAGAAACCTCAACAAAGGTTACTACGGTCAAACCAAAATTGATCGCGCCGATCACTGTTAATGTTACTTTTAAAGAACGGGTTTGGGTGCAGGTAAAAAGTGATGGCGAATATCTATATGGGGCTGAGGGGATGAGCTTTGATGTCTCAGAGCCGCAACAGGTTTGGACGGCCCAACGGGAAATGATTATAAGAATGGGTAATCCTGCTGGTCTAGTCATTAGTCTCAATGGCAAGGATCTTGGCCAGCTTGGGGAACGAGGCAAGAGCAAATCAATAAAGTTAACTCCGAAAGGTGTAGAAGCGCTCTAAGCGCTTTTTTTTTACCGGGGTTTATTTTACCAAGATTGTCCTCATGATTGATTACAAAGGTACACAGAGAAAGAAACTGCATAGGCTTGAATTTGAAGTACTTTCTATGTAGGAGCAAAAAAACGTGGATTTGAAAGCAAATTTGTTTGAAACGGAGAATTTGTATTTATCGAAATGGGCGATACGCTCAGCGGAAACCAAAGGGCGTCTGTATCCGGAACCTGAATGTCCGTTACGCCTGGATTTCCAACGGGATCGAGATCGAATTATTCATTCAAAAGCCTTTCGTCGTCTTAAACACAAAACACAAGTCTTTATTGCTCCAGAAGGAGATCATTACCGGACCCGTCTGACTCACGTTTTGGAAGTGGCGCAGGTTTCCAGAACTATAGCCAGACTGTTACGATTGAATGAAGATTTAACTGAAGCTATTGCTTTAGGTCATGATTTAGGGCATACTCCTTTTGGTCATGCAGGAGAAGCTGCGCTAAGTCAACTTTCGCCAAGTGGGTTCCGTCATAATCAGCAAAGTCTAAGAGTTGTCGATTGGCTTGAAGATACCGGAAGAGATTATCCGGGACTGAATCTTACTGTTGAAGTGCGGGATGGAATTGTAAACCATACCGGACTGGAGCTGCCATTCAGTGCGGAAGGACGAGTAGTTCGCTTTGCTGATCGGATTGCCTATGTAAATCATGATTTGGATGATGCTGTGCGGGGAGGCATCATTCAAATATCCGATTTACCCGATTTTATAACCAAGATACTTGGGGTGACGGCGTCAAAAAGGCTAACTGTTTTAATATGCGACATTGTAAAGAATAGCTATGATACTAAAGATATCGCTTTTTCTCCTGAAATTCAAAGGGTATTTGACGAGTTACGGGACTTTTTATTTGAAAGGGTCTATATTGGCTCGGTAGCAAAAGTAGAGGAAGCAAAGGTTTTTAAGATGTTGCGCTGCTTATATGAATATTTTGAGGAGCATCAGGCTGAAATTCCTGAGCATATCCGCAGGTTTTCTGGAGAGGATCCGCATTTAGCAATCATTGACTACATTGCTGGGATGACAGACCATTTTGCGACAGAGACTTTTATTGGGAAATTTGTCCCCCATCGCTGGGAGTCAAGATAAAATTCAGTTATCGGTTATTAGTTAATAGTTATTAGTTTCTGGTAAGATTTGTAGACTGTAAGTTGGTGAGAAAGTTGGAGCGATTAAAGCAGGAATTATTTGAACAAATTAAAGAACATAATGATATTGTAGCGGTCATCTCGGAATATGTTAGTTTAAGAAAATCCGGTCGGTCGCTCATTGGTTTATGCCCTTTTCATGGAGAAAAAACTCCCTCATTCAATGTCAACCAGGAGAAGCAATTATTCTATTGTTTTGGGTGCGGTGTTGGGGGCAATGTTTTTAATTTCATAATGAAATTAGAAAATATTGATTTTATTGCAGCTGCCAAAATACTGGCGGAACGTGCAGGGATACCATGGCCGGATTATAATCCGGAGTCTGCTGTAGACCTGCATCGTGAAAGTTTATTTAAAATCAATAAATTAGCAGCGGCATTTTTCAATCAGTATTTAGTAAAGATTGAGGCGGTCAAACAAGCTAGAAATTATTTAAAGGATCGAGGTATCAATCCTGAAAGCTGGCAGCGCTTCCATTTGGGATACGCTCCGGCTGGGTGGCATAGTTTGACGGATATTTTACGAAAAAAAGGTGTGAGCCTGGAGGATGCAGAAAAACTAGGCCTGCTTAGTTTAGGTGAGAACGGTTATTATGACCGCTTTAGAGACCGATTAATGTTTCCGATTACTGATCCAAAGGGTAATATTGTGGGCTTTGGGGGGCGGGTTTTTGATAACAGTCAGCCCAAATATTTGAATTCACCGGAGACAGAAATATTTCATAAGGGACGTTTTCTGTTTGGGTTGACACTCGCCAAAGAAACCATTCGGAAAAAAAATCAAGCCATAATCGTAGAAGGGTACTTGGATGTGGTTCAAGCGCATCAGGCCGGCTTTACCCAAACTGTGGCCTCACTTGGTACCGCTTTAACCAAAGAACAAGCCCGGATGATTAAGAAATATACATCGGAAGTTGTTTTAGCCTATGATGGAGATGCAGCCGGCCGTAAAGCGACAGAACGCGGAATGGTAATTCTTCAGGAGGCGGGTTTAAAAATTAAAATTTTGGATTTGCCCGCAGGAGATGACCCGGATTCTTTTATTAAAAAAAATGGTGCCGATGCTTTCCGCACTTTACTGAACAACGCACTCGATATTACAGATTTCACACTAAAACAGGTTTTACAACAATATAATATTAGTACACCGGGGGGAAAAGTTCAGGCTCAGCAAGCGATGTTGCCTCAAATTGCGACAATTGACAATCGGCTTACCCAGGAATTTTATTTACGGCAATTAGCCCGCGAACTGGGTATCTCAGAAGTCTCTATTTTCGCGGATTTTGAGGATTGGCTGAAGAAAAACAGGAAAAAATCTCCGGTTCTGGATAGAGATCGGAATAATAGTTATACTAAAGAAACAGGTGAAAAAATCGGGCCATCTATGGGCATGATAAACCTAGATGAGCTTTCCCCTTTAAAACGGGCTATTTTTGAGACCGAAAAGGAACTTTTGCAATTTGCTTTGCAGGAATATGATAACTTAAAGCGAATTAAAGAAGAATTAAAGGAAGAAGAGTTCAGCTTCGAGATTTGGCGGGATTTGTTGTTAGAAATCGAGCGAGTGGGAGCTTCAGATAAAGACTCTCGGATCATTTTGGCTGAGATTCAAGGTTCGTTCCAGGAAGTCGCAGCTTCATTAATCGCTGAGCAAGAGGTCAAAGAGTCCCAAGCTGATCTGGGAGGGAATATTCAGCGTTTGAAAATGCTGCATCTTCAGGAGCTAGTTCAAAGTTTAACTGAACAACTTACCTCAGGTAAGGATGAAAATGGGCAAACCTTGTCCGAGGCTAACCTAAAAATGAAAGCTAAAGAATTTACCGAGATCAAAAGAAAGTTGCACAAGGATTTCCCCCAATTTTCAGCGGGAATCTAATTGATGGGGCGGGTAATGAAAATTTTGAAGATTGATAATAGATACGATTCATGGAAGTTTGAAGCTCCTACCCCCGGAAGGATGGTAATTTAAAGTTGACTAAAGAAAAGGCCCTGCCAAATATCGAAGGACTTAAGGAATTAATTGCAAAGGGCAAGAGAAAAGGGATTATTTCCTACCGAGAGATTATGGATTCTCTTGAGCAAATTGACCTATCCACCGAACAAATTGATGAAATTTATGAGGCCTTTGCCAGTAACGGTATAGAAATAATGCCGGATACCAGCGAGGGTGAAGAACCGGCTGATGATCAAGAACCTTTTCAAGTAGAGGCTGAAGAAGTAGAACTTGACCTGACGATTCCCGAGGGGATTGCCCTTGATGATCCGGTTCGTATGTATTTAAAGGAAATTGGCCGGGTGCCTTTGCTTTCGGCGACCGATGAGATTGATTTAGCCCGCAGGGTCGAAGAGGGTGATGAATCGGCAAAACGGCGGCTCGCTGAGGCAAACCTACGCTTAGTGGTTAGCATCGCCAAACGTTACGTTGGTCGTGGCATGCTTTTCTTGGATTTGATTCAGGAAGGAAACCTGGGACTGATCAAGGCCGTTGAAAAGTTCGACTATCGAAAGGGCTATAAGTTTAGTACTTATGCAACATGGTGGATCCGTCAGGCGATTACCCGGGCAATTGCTGATCAAGCAAGAACTATCCGGATACCGGTACATATGGTAGAGACCATTAATAAATTAATCCGGGTATCCCGGCAGTTATTACAAAGTTTGGGGCGCGAACCAACTGCAGAAGAAATCGCTGTGGAAATGGAGATGAGTCCGGAACGGGTCCGTGAAATTATGAAAATCGCACAAGAACCCGTCTCTCTGGAAACCCCGATTGGTGAAGAGGAAGATAGTCATCTAGGCGATTTTATTGAAGATCAGGATGCTCCGGCTCCGGCCGAGGCCGCCTCATTTCGTCTGTTAAAGGAACAGTTGGAAGAGGTCTTAAATACTTTAACACCGCGTGAAGAGAAAGTTCTGCGCTTGCGTTTCGGTCTTGATGATGGCCGGGCCCGTACTTTGGAAGAAGTCGGTCAGATTTTTAATGTAACCCGTGAACGAATTCGTCAAATTGAAGCGAAAGCCTTGCGTAAATTGAGACATCCCAGCCGGAGCAAGAAGTTGAAAGACTTTTTGGATTAAATCAATATAGAATTCAGGAGACAGAAGCCAGGAGCCAGTGAATAGAAAGAATTAGGCAAAAAAGAAAATATTAGAGCTTAGTTTGGAATTATGATATAGATTTTAAGCCGGATTCTGACTCCTCGATTTTAATTTAATTTTTGTACTTGATGTTTTTCGCGATTCGTTGTATAATTGTCAATGTCACTTTTGGGCCCATAGCTCAGCGGTGGAGCAGTCGGCTCATAACCGATCGGTCCTTGGTTCGAATCCAAGTGGGCCCACCAATAGAAAATACAAAGTGGGGAAACCCCACTTTTTTTATTTTTAATGAATATCTTGAGAATGCCTGCCACCAACTCACCCCCAGGATAGACTTATTGAAATCTGGAAAAAGTTTTAGGGGAGGCAGGATTTTAATTTTCTAATCCGTAATATACATATATTTAAATTGGTTTGGTAGGAGGAGCTGTATGCCACAATTACAGCAGATAATGGAGGCGCTTAATCAATTTGCGCCATGGGATTTGGCGGAGAGTTGGGATAATGTCGGTTTACAAGTAAGCCGTTCTGACCAATCTGTTTCCAAAGTCATGGTTGCCCTGGATCTGAATGAACAAGTCATTCAGGAGGGCCTGAATTGTCAGGTCGATGGTTTTGTGGTTCACCATCCTTTAATTTTTAAGTCTCTTTCAGAGGTTAATCTAGGTACTCCTATCGGGCGATGTTTAGAACAATTGATAAAACATCGGTTTTTTTTAATTGCTGCTCATACCAATGTGGATAAGGCAGCAGATGGTTTGAACCAATTTTTAGCCAATGAGTTTGGTCTCACCAATATTAAGCTACTTGAACCCTGCAGTAACATACCCTCAAAAAGGCTATATAAAATAGTGGTTTTTACACCAGGAGAATATGTCTCTACTATTAGAAATGCAATGGTTCAGGCCGGTGCCGGGGTCATAGGCGATTATACGGATTGTTCTTTTAAAATCGAGGGTAGTGGTACTTTTAGGCCTGGCAGCCAGGCTAAGCCCTTTTTTGGTAAACCAGGTGAGTTTAGCCAAGTTGCTGAAACCCGTTTGGAAATGATAGTGTCTGAGAACAACTTATCAAAGGTTTCGGAGGCAGTCCTTACAAGTCATCCTTATCAGGAACCGGTCATGGATATTTATCCAATTCAGAGCCCGGTTAAACACGGTATGGGTCGGATTGGTAAGTTGAAGGAACCACTGAGACTCCAAGATTTTTGTTTATTGGTTAAGAAGAAATTATCCGCCAAGGATATTCGAGTTACAGGCGAGCTTGATAAGACTATTCATACGCTTGCTATTTGCTCAGGAAGCGGCGGCAGTTTATTGAATAAGGTTCTCAAAAATAAAGCTGATGCATTTTTAACCGGGGAATTAAATTATCATGATTTTCTATTGGCTAAAGATTGTAATTTAGCAGTCCTAGCGGCTGGACATTGGGCAACAGAGTATGGATTTGTAAATTTAATGATTCATTATTTCAATGATCATTTTAAGACGTTATCAGGTTGTGAGTTTATACCAAGTAAGGCCCTACAAGATGAGCCTTATGTTACTTTATAGTGAAAAGGAGTTACAATGGCTTTTTTACCGATTTTGTATCGAATTCAAGAGCTAGACAGTAAAGCCTTGAGTTTGAAAAAAAGTTTAGAACAGTCAGCCGGTAATCCAAATTTGATAGCTTTGAGAACGCTGCGCGGGCAAAGCGAAAATGCCCTGACTGCTATTAATAATCTACGCCGTCAGACTTCTATTACACAACATAAATTGGAATTAGAATTAAAAACTTGCCAGGAACTTCTTAAACATGAAGAAGATAAGTTATACAATGGTACCGTGGTAAGTTCGCGCTCTCTAGAGCAAGTTCAACAGAAGGCCCAGGAATATCGCATTCAACAAGGAAAGCTTGAAGATCAAATATTATCACTACTGGAAGAAGATGAAAAACAAGGTACTCAGCAGGAAGAACTGGGGAAAAGACTTAATTCCTGCGAACAGGAAATCGCGAAAATTGAAAGGGAATTGAAACAGCAATCCGCGGAAGTCGCTTTGCAGCAAAGTGAAATTGAGATTGAACTCACTGAGTTAAAACCCCAAATTCCTGCCCCTTGGCTTGAGCGTTATCAAAAAATCGCCAAGGCGCACTCCGGAATCGGTATTGCTAAGATCAAAACTGATAGTTGTGGGGCTTGCCATGTTGGTTTATCCGATGCATTGTTGCGTAAAGCAAAACAAGGCGAAGATACGTTGATTTTCTGTGAAAATTGCGGCCGGATTTTGTATTA
>JAEZKW010000358.1 GCA_023415375.1 Bacillota bacterium | reverse complement strand
CCCATTGTCCGGGAACTAAACTGTCGGAATCTCCCAAATCAGCAGTTGGTAAATTTTTCGCATTAATCTTTACAATCGCCAAGTCGGTTTGAGGATCGGTTCCGATAACCCTACCGTCAAACTTTTTGCCGCCCTGGAGTGTTACTTTTAAATTTCGGGCATTTCTGACCACATGTTCGTTGGTTAAAATGTAACCATCGGAACGGATGATGAATCCGGACCCGGCTCCTCGAACTTGTTGTTGACCTCCGCCAAAGATTCCCGGCGGGAAGAAATCACGAAATTCTTGGGGAATATCGGGAGTCGCAGTTACCACTGCAACTGTATCAATATAGACAACAGATGGAGCTGCCTTCTGTCTGGCATTGATAATGGAGTTACCGCCAACTTGTTCATTGATATATTCAACTTTTTTAAAATTTGGCTGACCCGTATAATTTTGTTGAACAGTATTATTCGGGCTGTACATTTTCGGTAACAAAACCAAACAAAGCGCCGCCGTAAAAAATGATGAAATTAATGCTATTGCGAAAAAGCTGAGATATTTTCGATTCATAGTAAAAACCTCCACTTGGATCTAAAATAGAATGGAAATTATTTTTTCAATTTATGTTGTTCTTATAACTTAGGCTTGCCATAGTTACTTGATTTAACGGTTCTTCAATAAAAAAGTTCCCACTTTGTGCGGAAAATTCCTGGAAAAAAGGAGGAATTTGGTACAATGAGTGGAATATAAATAGCTACAATATAAATACCATAATTGTTTAGAAATAATTTAATGAAAGGGTACACTAACTTTGGCTTTAAGTATGACAGGTTATGGTCGAGGAGTGTTTTCAAATGAAGATTACAGTGTAACTATCGACCTTAAATCAATCAATCACCGTTATTTAGAATTATATTTTAAAATCCCCAAAAGCTACAGCTTTCTAGAAGACAAATTGCGGCGTGAGATCTCCGGTAAGATTTCACGGGGTAAAGTCGAGATATCGCTAACCATCGAGCAACTCTCTCCTATTAATGACCAAGTAGAACTAGACCATTCCTTTCTCCGTTCTTATTTGAAAGTAATTCGTGAACTCAAAGAGAATTATGGGATTGAAGGGGAGGTTGACTTAAAAACAATTATTACATTACCGGAACTTCTTGATTATCATCAACCCGATGTCGACCAGGAAAAATTATTTGAAAAAGTAAGACAAGCTCTTGATATGGCTTTGCAAGCTTTAATAGAGAGCCGTAAAATTGAAGGGCAAGGATTATGTCGTGATATTCATGATAAATTGTCCACTCTTGAAGTTTATCGACAGGAGCTCTTGGTACAAGCCCCTAAAGTGGTTGCAGCTTATCAAGAAAGACTATCTAAACGGATAACTGAACTTACTGTAGGAATTGAGGTTGATCAAGGTCGGCTGGCGGCTGAGGTTGCTATTTTTGCCGATAAATCAGATGTTACCGAAGAATTGGTCCGTATTGAGAGCCATTTGAAACAGTTTAACCAAATTTTGGAAACTACCGAACCAATAGGCCGGAGAATGGATTTTTTAATTCAGGAATTAAACCGCGAGATCAATACTGTTGGTTCTAAAGCAAGTGATATTACTATTGCACAACTGGTGATCAACTTCAAAGCTGAACTGGAAAAAATACGCGAACAAATTCAAAATATTGAATAGGAGGTGAAAATAATGGCTTTACCGAAACTATCGCTAGAGGAAAAACGTAAAGCTCTTAAAAAAGCTCAGGAAGTAAGGAGCAAAAGAGCGAAGATCCGTCAGAACCTAAAAAATGGGAAGACTAACATCTTAGAAGTGCTTGAGAATATTAATGACGATGTGGTTGCTAAAATGAGAGTAGTCTATCTGTTAGAATCATTACCGCGTATCGGCAAAGTGAAAACAAAAAAGATCATGAATGATATCGGTATTGATGAGACCCGTCGTATTCAGGGCCTCGGAAACCGCCAAAAACAAGCTTTAATAGAGAGACTTGGCAGTAATTAAGAAGGGAGCCCTGAAGTAAAATTATGGAGATTAAACTTATCAACATCGGGTTTGGAAATATTGTTTCCGCCAATCGCATTATTGCTATTGTCAGTCCCGAGTCATCACCCATCAAAAGGATCATTCAAGAAAGCCGTGATAAGGGAATGCTAATTGATGCTACTTATGGTAGACGTACCAGAGCAGTTATTATTACCGATAGCGATCATGTGATTCTTTCAGCGGTCCAACCCGAAACAGTCGCTCATCGCTTAAGCTCCAAAGATATATCGATAGACCCAGAAGAATAGGAGAATTGTTCATGCCGCGCGGTTTGTTAGTTGTAGTCTCAGGACCGTCGGGAGTGGGTAAAAATACAGTTATAAGCAATCTTTTTAATTATATACCCAATTTAAATTACTCTATCTCTGCCACCACCCGGGCTCCGCGTCAGGGTGAAATTGACGGTAAAAATTATTTTTTTCTTACAGATTCTGAATTTACCAAGCGCATCGCGGCAGGCGATTTTCTGGAATGGGCACAAGTTTATCAGCATTATTACGGAACACCCAGATCCTACGTTGAAGAAATGCTGACCGGTGGTTTGGATCTTGTCCTTGACATTGATGTGCAGGGGGCTGCTCAGATAAAAAAAGCATTACCGGAAGCAATTTTAGTTTTTTTGGCTCCACCCTCGCTGAATGAATTAAAAGCACGTTTAATGGGCAGAAAAACTGAATTAGAGCCGCAGATTATGCTACGCCTTCAAAACATCGACAAAGAGCTGCAAGCAGTACCCGAATATGATTATTTTATCGTAAATCGAGAAATTGACTTGACATGTCGGCAAATTGAATGTATTATTCAGTCTGAACGGATGAAAGTCAGTCGCCAAGAACTTGATTTTCTGGATAAAATTTTTCGTGGTGAATAATCTAAGCACATATGTTGCGTACACGCGTTGTCACGCGCACGCGATTCATGATTTTACATAAGGAGGAGTAAGATGATTTATCCACCGCTTGATGAACTTTTAACACATGTCGATAGTCGGTATACTTTGGTTACATCAGCTGCTAAACGGGCTCGCAAAATTCTCGAAGAAGAACAATCTAGTGAAGAAAAGTCAAACAAAGCAGTATCTACAGCGTTACGTGAAATTCATTCAGGTAAGATAAAAATAGAAAGAACCAAAGTGGGAATTAAATAAATTTAGATGGATGTAAATCGCTAAGCCTTGTTACTTGAGATACACATCAAACCTAATTTGAGTTATTTTCAGAAACCCTTACTTATAAGGGTTTTTCTTTTTGTCATTTTTCAATCGGACTCAATTGTTATCTGCCATGAAATTAAAAGTGCAGAATAATTGAAAAGAACGTTTTTGAACAGGGCGATTTTTCACTTTTATTTTTGCCCTGCTGCCTAGATTGGTAGTGAGGCTTTTTTATTTTGATTGGAACTATTTTAAAATAAAGCCGTTACGATAGATATCAATCTCATTTTCATTTGATGCCCTCCCTCTAAAACCCCATTGCCTGATTAGGTAGTGGGGCTTTTATAAACTAAAAAATGTGAGGCCGTATTATGACAATCAATAGAGAAATTATAAAAAAGGCTTTTAAGTAAGCCTGGAGCCCTCGGGATAGAATCTTCAAAAAGAGGAATTGATGGCACTTAGTTAAAAATTACTATCAATAAAAGGATTATGAAATGAAAAAATTAACGGCCAATATGAAACTATATTTGAAGCTCCGGTATAGGCTTTTGGTTTTATCTGGTTTTTGCCCTCGATGCAGAAAACCAAAAAATAAGGATGGCTTTGTTCTTTGTAAAAACTGCCGGCAAAAACCTCATAAAAAAATTGACTTAGCTAAAGGAAGAATATATAGTAAGCATCAATATCAAAACCGAATAAATAAAGGGCTATGTACCAAATGTGGAAAAAATCAACATGTTAAAAACAAAAAATTATGTGAAAAATGTTTAGAAAGAGCGGCTGCTTATTATAAACTCAAAAAAAAAGAAAGATTGATCCAATAGAAGAAAAGGATTTGGGTTAAAGCGTTTCGGAAATGCTTGGGCATAGCGACGTAAGAACAACCATAACAAATTTATACTCCTGTTACTGATAAAATGAGAGTAAAAACAAGCGGAAACCCCTTACGGGACGTATATCAAAACACCTTGAAAAAACTCTTGCAGTAAATAAGCAGTAAGCGAAGATTTGCTGTAAATTTTTACGGGCAGAAGCCCAGATAAATTAATAAACCTGTAAATAATATCTCAGTTCCTTGTTACTCTGAGATTTTTGTTTTATAATAATAATTAAAGAAATTACTTAGAAGAGATTTCGGGAATTTTCTTTTATATATTAGGGTTGTGAGGGTATTCATGTTTTTCAAACAAGTTGAAGGTTATTATAATTTATGAACAATACGGTAGCCAAAGTTTTAGTTACTTCCCAGGCTCAGAATCTGGATCGTCTATTCGATTATGAAATACCCGAGGCTTTTCAAACAAGCATTAAAATCGGAATTCGGGTTCTGGTGCCTTTTCAGAACCGGCCTAATATTGGCTATGTTTGGGAACTAACCGGTAGTTCCGATTTTAAAAACCTCAAGGCTATCTCGCAGCTACTTGATGATTTTCCCTTAATTAGTAACACCCATCTTACATTAATTGACTGGCTCTCGGAGTATTATTTTTGCAGTCGCGCGGACGTTGTTAAATTATGTTTGCCGCCGGGCGATAATTTATCACGAGAAATTTATTATCAGCCGGCAGTTGATATTCAAACCGTAGAAACAAAGTTAAGTCAGACTTTTTTTGCCGCAAAAGCCCAGGAGGTCATGGAATTTATATCTGCTGGAACCGAGCGTGAATGGAACCATAAACAGTGGACTAAGCAATTCAGCGCCTTTCCGGAAATATGGGATTTCTTAATTCACAATCAATTGTTAAAACGCTCTTACCGTGTTGCCAAACCGAAAGTTAAGGCCAAACTTTGTAAATTATATCGTTGGACCGCAGCTGAAATTGAGGAACAATCGGTAACTGGTAGGCGGGTAAGAAAAGCTTTATTGGGAGAGGCTTCAGGATTAACTTCTGCCCAACTCTGTGCCACAGCTGAAGTAAGTTCATCGGTTATAAAACGACTACTCGGCGAAGGCTATATTGATTGTATAGAAATTGCAGCAGAGCGTAATCCGGCAGGATTTGAACAACAAATTATTACTAGAGAAATTGAATTAAACCCTGAGCAACAGGATATTTATCATAAAATTTCTAAAAGCTCAGCCAATCGTTTATTTTTATTGCATGGTATTACCGGTAGCGGGAAAACTGAGATTTATTTTGAAATGGCGGCGGAAGTAATCAGTCATGGCGGTCAGGTATTATATTTGGTGCCGGAAATCGCCTTAACTCCCCAAACCTTGAAGCGGGCTCGCGATCGTTTCGGAGAACTCGTTGCTTTGCTTCACAGTAATATGTCGGATGGAGAAAGATATGATCAATGGTATCGGGTCAAAAATAAGAAGGCCCGCTTTGTTTTGGGGGCTCGCTCGGCTGTTTTTGCACCATTTGACCGGCTTGAATTAATCATTGTTGATGAGGAGCATGAAACCACCTACAAGCAAGAAGAAAATCCCCGTTATCATATACGGCAGGTCGTTGAGAAACTGGCGGAATTAACCGGCGCAAAGGTCATCTTTGGCAGTGCCACTCCTTCAGTAGAATCTTTTTTTTACGCTCAAAACGGAAAATATCAATATTTACATTTATCAAAGCGATTTAATCAAAACCCGTTACCCGCAGTCGACTTAGTTGATATGCGGCAGGAAATCAAAGATGGGAATAAAAATATTCTTAGCCGGGAGCTTTTTACGGCAATTGGCGAGAGTCTGGCAAATCGGGAACAAATCATTCTGCTTTTAAACCGGCGTGGATATTCAACTTTTATTTTATGCCGTGATTGCGGGAAATCTCTGCGTTGTCCGGCCTGTGATGTAGCTTTAACTTATCACTTAAATGAAAAAAACCTGCGCTGTCATTATTGTGATTACAGGCAGCCTGTTCCGGATATCTGCCCCCATTGTCACAGTTCAAGAATTCGCTATTTCGGTCATGGTACTCAAAAATTAGAGGAAGAATTGGCGCTCAACTTTCCAGGGGCCCGTATTCTTCGGATGGATGTGGACTCTACTTCAAGAAAAGGAGCTCACCAGCAGATTTATCAGCAATTAACATCGGGTGAGGTTGATATTTTACTGGGAACTCAAATGATCGCTAAGGGTTTGGATTTACCCAGAGTGACTTTGGTGGGGGTTATCTCAGCCGATTCTACCTTAAATATTCCTGATTTTCGGGCAGCCGAGCGTACCTTCCAGCTATTGACCCAGGTTGCAGGGAGGGCGGGCCGCGGCCAAAAATTGGGGAAAGTCATTTTTCAGGCTTATGATCCGGAACATTATTCATTAATGCTTGCCAAAGAACATGATTATCCCAGTTTTTATCAAGAAGAGATCCGGCATCGGGCCGAACTTCATTATCCGCCTTACATAGAATTAGTAAAGATCGGTTTTTCCGGCCTCAATGAACAAAAAGTTTCGAGCGCAGCGGGTGAGTTTCACAAAATTGTTAAAATTATCGAGGAGAGACTTGCCTTAGAGGGTAATCCTGCTTATTATATAGAAGTATTGGGGCCTGGGCCGACTTTAATTCCTAAAATACAGAATAACTATCGCTGGCAATTGTTACTTAAAAGTGATTGTCCGAACTTGCTGGAGCGGATAGTTAAGGAAGCCTGGCAGCAATTTAACACCCAAAAGCATCCGGATATAAAGGTGATAAAAGATCGTAACCCTTATTTGGTTGTATAAAGCTTCAAATAAAGAAGGAGAACTAACGTGGCGGTTTTAAATATTTTAACACTGGGAGATCCAAGGCTACGTCAAAAAGCAAAAGAAATCCCCAGGATTGTCAAGCGGCATCGGCTGCTTGCCCGGGAAATGCTGGAAACGATGTATGACGCTCAAAATGGAGTGGGACTCGCAGCGCCACAGGTTGGAATTTTAGAGCGGATGGTGGTTATTGATATTGGAAAAGGACCGCTTGTTTTAATAAATCCGGTGGTTATCGCCAAAGAAGGCAAAAGAAAGGAAGTCGAAAGTTGCTTATCCATTCCCGAACGCTGTGAATATGTTACCCGGCCAGATAAAGTTACGGTTGCTTTTCTCAATATAAATGGCAAACCGATGACCATTCATGGAACTGGAGCTATGGCAAGGGTCTTACAACATGAAATCGATCATTTGGATGGAATTCTTTTCATTGATTATTGAACGAAACTGGTTTTCAGCCGGTAATCGTTTCGTTAGATAATACTATGTAACTGAGGTGTTAATGTGGCGATTTTAAAGATTTTAACCGAGGGAGACCCGATTTTACGTCAAAAGGCCAACGAGGTGCCTAAAATCACCAAGCGGCAGCGAATACTGGCTAAAGATATGCTAGAAACGATGTACAATGCAAATGGTGTAGGATTGGCCGCTCCCCAAATTGGAGTTTCCGATCGTTTAGTGGTTATTGATGTCGGCGAGGGCCCCTTGGTGTTGTTTAACCCGGAAATAACCTTTTGTGAAGGGGAAAATAAGGATGTTGAAGGTTGTTTATCCATACCGGGCCGCAATGAGTATATTACCAGGGCTCAAAAGGTAAAGGTATCTTATTTCAATCTGGAAGGCAAAAAAGTGATTGTTACCGGAGAAGGATTACTGGCCCGGGCTTTGCAGCATGAAATCGATCATCTGGATGGTATACTGTTTATTGATTATTTGCCGAAGGAGAAATAAAATCTTGCGAATATTATTTATGGGAACTCCTGCATTTGCAGGGGTTAGCCTTGAACATCTATTACAGAGCGGCCACGAAATCATCGGCGTCGTTAGCCAACCCGATCGCCCTAAAGGGCGGGGTATGGAGCTCCAACCATCCGAGGTTAAACAGATTGCTTTAAAACATCAATTACAGGTCTGGCAGCCTGAAAAAGTTACCAGTCCTGATTTTATGGAATTATTTAAAAAATTGGATCCGGATTTAGTGATTGTCGTGGCTTTCGGCCAAAAAATACCCTCGGAAATTCTTTTTGGTCCCCGTTATGGCTGTATTAATGTACATGGCTCTTTACTGCCTCAGTATAGAGGGGCTGCACCGATTCAATGGAGTCTTTTAAACGGAGATAAAAAAACCGGTGTTACAACCATGTATATGGATGAAGGATGGGATACGGGGGATATTATTTATCAGGAAGATACGTTGATTGCACCGGACGAAAATTTTGAAAGCCTTTATGCCCGGTTGTCTGAAATTGGTGGGGAGTTATTAGTAAAAACCGTGCGAGATATTGCTGCCGGTAAGGCCCCCCGCCTAAAACAAGATCAGGCCCAGGCAACGATGGCTCCCAAAATAAAACCCGACCAGCAAAGAATTAATTGGTCAGCCTCTGCAGTTAGCATTCATAATTTAGTCCGGACTCTATCCCCGCTCCCGGGTGCGGAAACTTATTTAAATAATGAACGTTTTAAAATTATAGAGACCCAAGTTATCTCAGATTGCACTTGTTATAACGCGCTTTATAAAGCGCCATCGATTGAACCGGGGTCGATTTTAGAAATTGTCAAAAAACAAGGAATCATTGTAGCCTGTGGCGATGCGCCTTTGTTAATTACTAAAATGCAACCCGCCGGTAAGCGGACCATGACAGCTCAGGAATGCGCCAATGGTCGTTGCTTACAATGCGGTATGCTTTTTTGTAAAGCGTAAAGATTATATTTCAAGGAGGAGAAAGCAATGTTTTTTGATTGGACCTATTTTTTATTAATTCCGGCACTTATTTTAGCGATTTATGCTCAGGTAAAGGTCAAATCGACTTTTAACAAGTTCCTGGATGTGCCGGCGGCCTCCGGAATGACTGGAGCCCAAGTCGCAAGAGAGTTGCTAGATAGTAATCATTTATCGGATATTCCGGTGGAGTTGACCCCGGAAACATTGTCGGATCATTATGACCCCCGTTCTCGGGTTTTACGGTTATCACCGGAGGTTTATCATGGCCGTTCAGTTGCTTCTTTAGGTGTTGCAGCCCATGAAACCGGACATGCCATTCAACATGCCCATGCATATGCACCACTTTCGATCCGCAATGCTATCTTTCCTGTAGCCAGTTTTGGCTCCAATTTAGGTTATATCTTGTTTTTTATTGGTCTTTTTTTCCGTGGCCCATTTTTAGTTGACTTGGGAATTATTCTATTCAGCTTTTTTGTATTCTTTACAGTTGTAACACTGCCGGTTGAGTTTAATGCCAGTAGCCGGGGGTTAGTTATGCTGACCAATAAAGGCTTTTTAACCCGGGGCGAGGAAACAGCGGGAGCCCGTAAGGTACTTAGTGCTGCTGCTTTGACTTATGTTGCTGCCGCGACTATGGCGATATTGCAATTGGTCAGGATGTTGCTTATAAGAGGGAATCGGGATGAGTAGTAACATCAGCGGCCGTAAACTGGCCGAACTGGTTTTAAACCGTGTTGAAGAACGGGCTTCATATTTAAACTTAGCTTTGCCTGAAGTTTTTCGTGAGCATCCAGATGCAGATCAGCGTGAGCGGGCCTTCTGTACCGAACTCGTCTATGGGGTTTATCGGCATCTTTATAAGCTTGATTTTTTTCTGGGGCGGCTGCTGAGCCGTCCTTTTGATTCTTTAAAAATGCCGGTAAAAAATATTATGCGGATCGCTCTTTATCAACTGATTTATTTACCGGAGATCCCGGCCCGGGCCGTTTGTTTTAGTGCTGTTGAACAAACCAAGAACTCGCCTTATCAGGGATTGGCTCCTTTAGTTAATGCGGTCATACGTGCCTATTTAAGAAATAAGGACAAGTTGCAACCGCCGAACCGTCACTTAAACTTACTCGAATTTTTGGTGACCGAATATTCTCATCCCTGCTGGTTAATTGAACGTTGGCTTGGCCGGTATGGAGAAGCCCGGACTGAACAGCTACTGCAGGTCAATAATGAAGAGCCTCCACTGACCTTGCGTATCAATCAATATGGCGCCTCCATTAACGAAGTTTTGGATGATTTCGACCAGAATGAAATCAAATATTCAATGGGGCTATTATTACCGGAAGCCATTCAAGTCAAATCTTTGCAGGGCCCTCTGGAGAAATTGCCATCGTTTCAAACTGGAAAATTTTTCGTCCAGGATGAAAGCTCGATGTTGGTCGCTCATTTGGTGGCTCCAAAGCCCGGTGAGACCATCGTTGATCTTTGTGCTGCACCCGGCGGGAAGAGCACCCATATGGCCGAATTAATGGGTGATCAAGGCAAGATATGGAGCATTGATGATCATCCGCATAAAATCGATTTAATTACTCAAAATGCCAAAAGGCTGAAATTGCAAAGTATTTGTCCCTATCTAGCGGATGCCCGTAATTTTAAAATTCCGGGCGGGGGTTTGGCAGATGCGGTTTTAGTTGACGTCCCCTGTACCGGGACTGGCGTTTTAAGAAGGCGGGTCGATGCCCGTTATCGTCGGCAACCGGAAGACATTGAAAATCTTGCAGTCGTTCAACGTGAAATTCTCAGTCAGGCCTCGCAATTAGTTCGCCCCGGCGGACGCTTGATTTACAGTACATGTACCTTAGAGCCGGAAGAGGATAAAGACCAAATTTTGTGGTTTCTTTCCGAGCATCCTGAATTTGAAGCGGTTGATTTTGGATCTTTTTTGCCGGAAATGCCGGTGCGTTTCCTAGACGATCCCTGGAATAAATGGTTGACGATTTTGCCGATATCCGGGGGCGGGGATGGCTTTTTCATGTGCAGGATGGAGCGGAAAATGACTTGATAAAAAAATGGCCTCTTTTTCTAGATATTGACAAAGAGGCTTTTAAATTATAATATAGTACTGAAAGGTCAGTATTAATTTACCAAGGTGAGGATATGCCACGAAAAAATCTACCGGATGCTAAAAATCGCATTCTCCAGGCGGCGATAAAAGTATTTGCGGCCAATAGTTTTGAAGGTTCCCGGGTTGAAGAGATCGCCGAAGAGGCGAATGTTCCTAAATCTTTGATTTATTACCATTTTGAAAGTAAAGAACAAATTCTGGAGGTTTTAATTCAAGGTTTCATTAACGAGTATACTCAGTTACTACAGATCGCCGAAAATGATACCCATCAAAGCAAAGTGAGCCAAATGGCTGAAAGGAAACAGCACTATCAAGATTTTTTTGTTAAAAATGCCGATTTAGTGCGGATTATTTTGATGGATTCCTTAAAAAAATCAAATCAAAAACCCATCATTTATCAAGTGCTTGAAGCATTTGTTGCTACAGATGAAAAGTTTGCAATTGCAGAAAGTTCCAAGGAATATAACCGTGATGAACGATTGGTGGCCGAGTTTTTCACCAATATTATTCCGCAATTTTCATTTTTATGTTTTAATGATTCATGGGTCAATAACTTTGGAATGGAAAAACAATATTTTGAAAAATTATTTTTCAATATCATCATGGCTACACATGGAGCTTATCATAAGTATCATTCATAAAAAAATTTAACTCTAATTAGTACTGAATATTCAGTTTTAATGAATTGAAAAGCGTTAATCAAAACGAAGTGATTTATAAATAAGGGGAGGTTACTTAATGAATATTTTGATCTTGAATGGTTCACCACGCAAAAATGGGAATACGGTTAAGCTATTGAAGCAAATTGAAGCAGGCATTGCCGAGGAGCATTCTATTGAATGGAGCGATGGGGTCGATCTGTCCATAAAGCCATGTATGGGATGTTTACGCTGCAGGCCAAATAAAGAATGTGTCCTAAACGAGGATGATGCTCAGATTATGGGAAGGAAAATCGATAAAGCGGATGTATTAATTATCGGGACTCCGACTTATTGG
>JAEZKW010000340.1 GCA_023415375.1 Bacillota bacterium | reverse complement strand
ACAGTGGGATATTCCCAAAAGCCTGCCATTAAGCCCTCTTTGAGCCTTTGAAATAAAAGACGTTTTTGATTCCAAGTAATCCTTAAGACGATTCGGCGTTCTGTAGGAATCTCCCGCGAAAGCTTTTTAACTGGGAAACGTTCGGGATTTGCTTCAGCAGCCTTACAATATAGCAATAAAGGACAATCACGGCAATGAGGAGCCCGTGGTAAACAAATAAGTGCTCCTAATTCCATCAAGGCCTGGGTAAAATCCCCAGCCTGTCCCTGTGGAAATTGCCTGCGTACCCAATCCGTAATCTCCCGTTTGGAGTTTGGAGTTGCTACATCTTCTTCCCAAGCCAACATGCGGGTTACTACACGAGTTACATTACCATCAACTGCCGGAACAGGAAGATTAAAGGCAATACTGGCTATCGATCCAGCCATGTAGGTTCCGATGCCAGGTAATGATGATAAGATTTTGGGATCAGCCGGTAAACCGCTATTAAATTTATTGACGATTTCCCCTGCTCCTTTATAGAGCAACTTCGCACGGCGGTAATAACCCAAACCTTCCCATGCTTTCAGAATTTCATTTTCCGAGGCCGCAGCTAATGTATCCACTGTTGGAAATTGATTTAAAAATTTCTTGTAATACGGGATTACGGTTTCAACCCGGGTTTGTTGTAACATTACCTCTGAGACCCAAATTGCATAAGGGTCTTTAGTTTCCCGCCATGGTAGTTTTCGAGCATTTAAGCGATACCAAGATAACAAGTGATCCGTAATTTCAATTTGACCATTACAAGATGCCGCCCGTTCGCGTTGCTGAGAATTTTTCATGAGTACACCATAACACATCATGAATCACGAAACAATAAAAAAAACCATAAAATAAAATTATAATAAAATTATATTGAGCAATATTTGTCGAATTACATTTTTTGGGCAGGAATATCCAAGAATTTGTCGTAATCAATTATTGAGCTAATTTATCGGTAATCACGGTTCAAATCTTTAGTGATTTTTTTAGTTGTTTTAATACCTTTTATGCTTCATTTTTAAAAGGGGGCATTCATTCATGTCTGTAAACAAATTTCTCAGATTCTTAAATAGGAATTTTAATTATAGCCTCCTTATTGTTCCGAACTCTTCATCCACGAAAGTAAAGAGCTGTTATATTCCTTATGCCCTGGCTTTACTGATTATCGGTTTTATAATATTCAATCTCTATATCTTCTTTGGATATTCAACTCAAATTTGGCAAATCTCAATATTTAAGAAGGATATTGACGCAAAAAAACAACTCATCGCTAAACTTACCGCTGAAAGGCAACGAGTCCGACCGATTCTCGCCAAAAGTGAATTGATCGCTAAAGAATTATCCAAGCTCGAAGCAAGCCAAACTCATTTGGAAAATACATTAACCAGAGTTCGTGAAAAAAAGGGTCGATCAATTTTTATAGCCAGTCGCGGTTTTTTCGTGCGTACGCAACCATATTCTCTAAGTTCACTTTCTGTGACAAACACTCCCAATACCTCTTTAGATCAACTCGGTCATAATCTTAATGAATTGAATCAATACATCGAAGTAGAAAAACAAGCTCAAGAAAAACTTTTAAGCGAATTGAAATATTGTGAATACCGTCTTGATCATATGCCTTCTATATGGCCGACGATCAATACGTCAATTGTTTGTTATTTTGGAATGCGCTTACATCCCATTTATAAACGTTATATTGTTCATGAGGGTCTCGATATAGGGGCTTCATACGGTGCACCAATAAAGGCCACTGCTGATGGAGTTGTTACATATGCCGGGTGGGAAAGCGGATATGGCAACTTAGTCAAGATACGTCATGGAAATGGTTATGAAACTCGATACGGACATAACTCCCATATTTTAGTTCATGTTGGGCAAAATGTAAAGAAAGGGCAAAAAATTGCTTTAGCCGGAGCCACCGGAGAAGCAACAGGTCCGCATTGCCATTACGAAGTCCGCGATCATGGCTGTCCAATCAATCCAGTACCCTTCCTTAAAGTACAATAAAAAAGTTACCTTTCATTAATGAAATGAATATATAAGCAAAAGGGGCTATCCCAAAAAGGACGTTTAAGGGTTAAAGATATACAATATACATTAACCTGTCTTTTCAAGATGCTATATATTATATATCTTATTGATTTTAAATTACTTTGAGGACAACCTCTTTAACATTCTATTTCAATTTAGGAATGAATTTCAGATTTATCAACTCTTTAATTGGCGTTTCTTTCCCAATAAGGCCATATTTATGCATTAATTGCTGTGAATCGGACCATGCTTTCGGATCAGACATACCTAATCCGTATTGCTTGGTGTAGTCATTCTCCCATAAATCCATTGAGCTTTCTAGAATTTTCTTTTGCAAACCTTGGCTGTCTTTACTAATATCCGGTACATATTTTAAACAAATGGCGTAAGCTTCGATCGGATGTTCCAAAGAGTACTGCATCCCCTTGACAGTGGCCCTGACCATCGCCTGAACCATTTTGGGGTTATTATCCAGCATCGTTTTACCGGTAATCAATCCATGTCCAACCAGGGGAAAATAATGCCAAGAATCAATTTGATGTATTGGATAGCCTTCCGCGATTAGACTTAAGGGTTCATTATTAGCAAAACCTACGACTGCATCGACTTTTCCAGATGTTAAAGACGGTATTTGCGTATATCCTACATCGATTAGCTGAACATCCTTCTCAGAAATCCCGGCTTTATTAAAAATCGCTTTTATCGCCAGGAGACTTGTGCCATATAAAGGCAATCCAATCTTTTTTCCTTTTAAATCCTGTGGAGTCCTAATTCCTGACTTCGATAAGGAAATGATGGTTGGAGGAAATTTAGCATAGAGTGTTGCCAGATAAACGACGGGTATATCATGAGAACGGGCAGTGATAACTTGATCACCCCCGGCAATTGCAAAATCAATCTTACCGCTTGCTACCAATGGCAATGCATCTATATCCATCCGATAATCAAAGTTTACTTCGATGCCCTCGGCTTTGAAAAATCCCTTTTCCGCTGCAACATACCAGG